>NZ_LEKG01000174.1:0-16935 GCF_001029515.1 Micromonospora sp. RV43
TTCAACCGACTCAAGCAATGGCGTGACCTGGCCACCCGCTACGCCAAACGCGCATCCCTCTACCGAGCCAGCCTGATCCTCATCGCCGCCATCATCTGGCTTCCATGATCGACAGGACAGGCCCTAGCCGCGGGTGCTCGTTGACGGGGTGACGGCGGCGACGACCAGGTCGACGATGCCGTCGGCGTAGTCGTCGGTCAGCGGGCCGTTGCGCAGCAGCCAGCGGTGGTAGAGCGGGCCGAACAGCAGCTCCACCACCTGGTCCAGGGGAGCGTCGGGGCGTACCTGGCCGGCCTCGCGGGCGGCCTCCAGGCGTACGCGGACGGCGTTCAGCTGGGGGCGGAGCAGCCGGTCGCGCGCCTGGTCGGCCAGCTCCTCGTCGGCGAGAGTCTCGATGGTGACGGCACGGGTGGTCGCGGACAGCCGCGGATCGGCGAACTCGGCGACAGTGGCCCGGAGCACCTCACGGAGATCGGCCCGCAGGTCACCGGTGTCGGGCAGGGCGATGACCTCCGGCATGTCGTCGGCGAGCGCGTCCAGGATGACCGCGCCCTTGCCGCGCCACCAGCGGTAGATGGTCTGCTTGCCGACCCCGGCGCGGGCGGCGATCGCCTCGACGGTCAGGGCCGGATAGCCGGTCTCGGCCAGCAGCTCCAGCGCGGCGGCGAGGATCGCGCGGCGGGACTGCTCGTTGCGGCGGGTGGGCTGCGGGGTCACACCACGAGCCTACAGCGAGACGAGACGTACCGTCTTGACGGGCGCAGCAGCGCCGTGCTCTGCTTGGACACGCGAGACGGGACGTCTCGTCTCAGCAGAGATCAGGAGATCACGTGCCGCACATCGCCATGGTCAGCATCCCGTTCCACGGGCACGTCAACCCGAGCCTGGAGATCATCCGCACCCTCGTGCGGCGCGGTCACCGGGTCACGTACGCCAACGATCCCGCCTTCGCCGAGGTCATCCGGCGCACCGGCGCGGAGCTGAAGCCGTACGCCTCGGCCCTGCCCGCCGACGGCGGCGCCGGCATCGACGACCCGATCGCGCAGCTCACGCTCTTCCTCGACGATGCCGTCGCCATGCTGCCGCAGCTGCGGGCCGCCTACGCCGACGACCGGCCGGACCTGTTCCTCTACGACATCGCCGGCGCGCCGGCCCGGCTGCTCGGCGAGCAGTGGGGGATCCCAGCCGTCCAGCTCTCCTCGACGTTCGTGGCCTGGGACGGCTACGAGCAGGACATGGCGCCCGCCGTGGAGGCGATGCGGGCCGATCCGCGCGGCGCCGACTACTACCGGCGGTTCACGGCGTGGCTGACCGCGGAGGGTTCGTCGGTCACCGACAGCATGGCGTTCCAGGGGCGGCCGGTCCGCAGCCTTGTCCTACCGCCGGAGGCGCTCCAGCCGAACGCCGACCGGGTGGACCGGTCGGTCTACAGCTTCGTCGGCCCGGTCCTGGGGGACCGCTCCGACCAGGGTTCCTGGGTACGACCGGCGCGCGCAGACAAGGTGCTGCTCGTCTCGCTCGGCTCCGCTTTCACCCGGCAGCCCGAGTTCTACCGCCGTTGCATCGCCGCGTTCGGTGACCTGCCCGGCTGGCACACGGTTCTCCAGATCGGCAAGCACGTCGATCCCGCCGAGTTCGGCCCCGTTCCGGACAGCGTCGAGGTGCACCGGTGGGTGCCGCAGCTGGCCGTACTGGAGCAGGCGGATGCCTTCGTCACCCATGCCGGCATGGGCGGCAGCAGCGAAGGTCTCTACTGCGGAACGCCGATGATCGCCGTACCGCAGGCGGCCGACCAGTTCGCGAACGCCGAGCAGCTGGCATCCCTCGGCGTCGCCCGGGTCGTCGACTCGGCCACCGTCACCGCCGCGGAGCTGCGCGAGACGCTGCTCGCCCTCACCGCGGACCCCGCCGTGGTGGCGCGTAGTGCGCAGCTGAAGCGGCAGGCCCGCGCCGCCGGCGGCGCCGACCGGGCCGCCGATCTGATCGAGGCCGAACTCGCCACGGCGAGCGGCGGGTGATGCGTGGTCGCGGCGGCCGGGTGCCGCCGCGACCACGCCCCGGTCAGTCCTCCGCCAGCACGGTGAAGGTGAAGGCGGTGCTCGTCGGACGCTTCAGCGGGATGTCGCACTTGACCCGGCGCAGCACCTCGGACCGGGTGAGGCCGAACCGGCGAGCGATGAGCCGGTCCGGGCGTACCGGCACCGGATCCTCGAAGGTGACGTCCACCTGGACCGGCCACCGGTCCAGCGGCACCGTGGGCGCGTCCAGCGTCCACGCGTCCGTCCAGTCCAGGGTGAAGCGGCAGCGCCGGGCGAACGCCGGATCCAGCAGTGTGGCCGCCACCAGGGCGGGATCGTTGACGTGGTGGCCGTGCAGCTCGGCGGGATCGAACGAGCTGACGGTCGCCCGCTCGCGGACGGTGAGCTTGACGGTGCGGTCGCAGGACACGCACCGGACGAGCAGCCACACGTCCAGCAGCTTGCCGTTGGCGTTGACGCGGAACCGGCCCTTGGCGGCGGTGGCCGACTCGGCCCGGCAGACGGCGCAGCGCAGCGACAGCAGCGGAAGGCGGGTCCGGCGTACGACCCAGGGCAGCACGATATGCGGTTGGGATGACATGGAGACCTGATCTCTGAAGACCTGACGCGAGGCCGATCACGCGCGGCCTCGGACGCTGTGGCCGGGCGCGCGAGGGCAGCCCGGGGAGCCGGCGCGCAACGGCCGGCTACAGGCGTGGGGAACGTGTCAGGTTCTAGAGAGCAGGAGGGGTCACGCGGAGTCGTCCTTCTTCGCTGCGACAGGAGTGCGGGAAACGTACGGGACGTCCGGAACCGCTCTCAACCCGTTTTCCGGCGCCGGTGCGGTGCGGCGCCCGTCACTTCACTCACTAAAAGTTTGCACTGTCTGCAAGATCGCTCGTAGTGTCGTCGCGTGACCCCGGATCAGAGCCGCCCCGGCCTGCGTGACCGCAAGAAGCGCCAGACCCGCGCCGCCCTCAGCGCCGCCGCGCTGCGCCTGGTCGCCGAACGCGGCCTGGACCAGGTGACGGTGGAGGAGATCAGCGAGGCCGCCGACGTGTCGGCGCGCACCTTCTTCAACTACTTCCCCAGCAAGGACGAGGCGCTGCTCGGCGACCAGCCGACCGACCGCGAGGTGCTTGCCGCCCGCATCGTCGACGCCCCGCCGGAGCTGTCCGCGTTCGACGCGCTGCGGCTGGCCTTCGACGACGTGGTCGAGGCCGTCGAGGCCAACCGCGAGGTGTGGCTGCTGCGCCTGCGGGTGATCGCGGCGAACCCGTCGCTTCTTCCGCGGCTGATCAGCGGCAACGCCGAGACCGAGCAGGTGATCGTCGCGGCGGTGGCCGCCCGGCTGGGCGTCGACCCGTGCCACGGGCACCCGACGCTCGTCACCACTGTCGCCGGCGCGGTCTTCCGCACGGCCCTCATGCAGTGGGTCGAGCGACCCGACACGACGACGCTGCGCGAACTGACCGCCGAGGCGTTCGCCGCCGTCGCCGCCGGCCTGCCCGATCCGTACGCCTCGGCCTGAGCCGTTCCTACCGGCCGCCGCCGTCGCGCGGCCGCTCGCCCGTGCACACGACAAGGAGTTCGATGACCACCGCCACTGTTCCGCCCGCCGAGACGGGTACGCGGATGTCACGCCGGGAGGTCCTCCAGGCGTTGTCCGGCCTGATGGTCGGCATGTTCGTGGCGATCCTCGCCTCGACGGTGGTGGCGAACGCGCTGCCCCGGATCATCGCCGACCTCGACGGCAGCCAGACCGTCTACACATGGATCGTCACCAGCGAGCTTCTCGCGATGACCGCGACGGTGCCGCTGTGGGGCAAGATGGCCGACCTCTACAGCAAGAAGCTGCTCATCCAGCTGTCCCTCGGCCTGTTCGTGGCCGGTTCGCTGGTCGCCGGGTTCACCCCGAACGTCGAGGTGCTGCTGCTCAGCCGGGTCATCCAGGGCATCGGTGCGGGCGGCATGACAGCGCTCGCCACGATCGTCATGGCCGCCATGATCCCGCCGCGGGAGCTGGGCCGGTACGCCGGCATCTTCGGCGCCGTGTTCGGTGTCGGCACCATCGCCGGTCCGCTGATCGGCGGTGTCCTGGTCGACACGTCCTGGCTCGGCTGGCGCTGGTGTTTCCTGATCGGGGTGCCGTTCAGCCTGCTGTCCATCGCGCTGCTGCAGAAGACGCTGCACCTGCCGGTGGTGCGCCGCAAGGTCCGCATCGACTGGCTCGGCGCCCTCCTGATCACCTCGGGCGTGTCCACGCTGCTGATCTGGTCGTCGCTGGCGGGCAACAAGTTCGACTGGGCGTCCGGCTGGACCGCGCTGCTGGTCGGCGGCGGGCTGGCGCTGCTCGCGCTCGCCGTGTTCGTCGAGTCCCGCACCGAGGAGCCGATCATCCCGCTCGGCATCTTCCGTAACCGCACCGTCAGTCTCACCACGATCGCGAGCATCCTCGTGGGCGTGGCGATGTTCGGCGGCACCGTGTTCCTGTCGCAGTACTTCCAGACCTCGCTGGGCAAGTCGCCGACCGCGGCCGGCCTGATGAGCCTGCCGATGGTCCTCGGCCTGCTGGTCTCCTCGACGGTGGCGGGTCAGCTGATCACCAAGTACGGCCGCTGGAAGATGTTCCTGGTCGCCGGCGCCGCGGTGATGACGGTCGGCATGCTGCTGCTGAGCACCATCGACGCGAAGACGAGCGTGCCGGTGCTGTCGGTGTACATGGCGGTGCTGGGTGTCGGCGTGGGCATGCTTCTGCAGAACCTGGTGCTGGCCGCGCAGAACGACGTACCGGCCGCCGAACTCGGCGCGGCCACCTCGGTGCTGACGTTCTTCCGCAGCATGGGCGGCGCGGTCGGCGTGAGCGCGCTCGGCGCGGTCCTGGCGAACCGGGTGACCTCGCTGACCGTCGAGCGGCTGGGGCCGATCGCGGCCGGCGGCGGTTCGGCCGAGGTGCCGGACCTGTCCGCCCTGCCGGAGCCGGTGCTGCGGATCGTGCAGGACGTCTACGGCATCGCCACGTCGGAGATGTTCCTCATCGGCGCGCCGTTCGCGCTGCTCGCCCTGATCGTCGTGCTGTTCATCAAGGAGAAGCCGCTGAACACGCTCAGCGGCGACGAGCGCCGGGCCCGCGAGGAGGCGGCTGCCGCCGCCGGCATGCACTGACCGCGTCCGGTGGAGCGTGGAGGGCCGCCCCCGGGAACAC
Source organism: Micromonospora sp. RV43 (assembly GCF_001029515.1). NCBI lineage: Bacteria > Bacillati > Actinomycetota > Actinomycetes > Micromonosporales > Micromonosporaceae > Micromonospora > Micromonospora sp. RV43. Next base: position 5,224 of record NZ_LEKG01000174.1, read on the forward strand.
CGGGGGCGGCCCTTTCCTCGCGTACGGTCAGCGTTCGGTTCGGTCGTTGATCTCCGTGCCGGACTCGCCGGGCATGGCGCCGATCGACTCCTCGGCGGCCCGGCCGCCGGTGCTCTCGTCGCCCTGCTTCAGCGAGCTGCGGGGCAGCCCGGCCAGGTGGGCCGGGTCCTCGATCGGCTGGGGCGGCCACTGGTCCTGCGTACCGTCGGTCACCCCGGCGCGGCGCAGCGCCTCGACCAGTTGGTCCGGCGACAGGCGGTCGACCTCCTGTATCCCGGCCCCGCGCGCAATCGCCTGCAGTGTCTTCAGGTCTTCGCTCACGAATGTCTCGGCCATGCCCGAGCCTTCCCGGCGCTCAAGACAAGGAAACCCGGCCGGCGCCCCGGCCTGCCTGCCCTCCGTCGATCATGACGTTGTGCCGGGCAAACCGGACACGGAACGCCGTCAACGTCATGATCGACCCGAAATGAGAGGTCTGGTCAGCGGCGGGCGGGTTTGCGGTCGGGGCGCGGGCGGTCCCGTTCCGGGTCGACGCCCACCTGTACGGCGAACGCCGGGTCCACGGCGAGCAGCGGCCGGGGGCCGAACAGGGCCATCCCGGTCAGCAGCGTGTCGGTGTCCCGGCCCTGCCAGACCGGGCGGCGCTCCGGGTCCAGGTCGGCGTGCTCGCGGCGCAGCCGCCGCAGCAACCGGCGGGCGGCGGCGCCGGTCTCCGGCACCTCGGTCAGCCACCAGCCACCCAGCGCGGTGGCCAGGCAGCACAGCAGCAGCCCGGCGACCGAGGCCGGACCGCCCGCCGAGCGCCCCTCGACCGCGCTGTCCACCAGCCGGGTCAGTCCGACCGCGGCGACCGCGAACAGCGGCACCGTGCCCAGCGCGATCCGCCGCCGCTGCCCGGGGGTGAGCAGCCAGCCGTCGCGGACCAGCCGCCCGACCGTACGGCGCAGCGCCCGGCCCACTGCGGGATCGGCGAGCACCGCCGCCCAGGTCTGCGGGCGGCGCAGCGCGGTGTGCAGGGCGCGCACCAGCGCGGGCGAACCGGCCGGGGGCGGTCCCTGCGCGTGCAGGGTGGCGAGTTCGCCGACGTCGACCCCGCCCGCGCGGCGCAGCGCGGCCACCCCGACCTGGCAGGCCAGCAGCGCCCGGTCGGTCAGGTACGCCAGCTCGACCCGGTCGGGTGTCGCACCGCGGGTACGGCGGCCGGTCAGTTCGCGTACCGCCACGGCGATCACGACTGCCACGGCGACCGCGCCGAGGTAGTCGAGGAGGAAGATCGGCCCGCTGACTCCCCAGAGCATGGCGGCAAGTATCTCAGGAGCCGTGGCGTACCTCGGTGTCCCAGATCTGTGACCACGGACGCCGCAGGCCCCGGGCGAGGAAGATCGGCTCGCCGTTCTCGTCGTTGTCGACGTCGGCCCGCTGGTCGACCCGGCCCACCTCGGTGACCTCGGTGAACCAGGCACGCAGCGGCTCCGGCCGGGACCAGCCGACGACGATCACCACGTCGGCGTCGTCGGGCGGCCGGCCGAACGTGGCCATGCTGTTGTGCCCGGAGTACGCGCGGGGCAGGCCCCGGGCCGGACCGTAGCGGGCCAGCGCCCCGGCCTCGCCGTAGTTACCGGTCAACACCACGGCCCGGTCGCGCTCGGCCGGCGGCAGCGCGCGGTGCACGGCGGCCACCGAGTCGGCGAACTCGGGCCAGCCGATGGTCTCGCCCGCGTCGTAGTTGACAGCGACCACGAACCCGGGCAGCCGGTCGGCCGGCAGCGTGGGCAGCAGCAGCACCGCGCTGCTCGCCGCCATCAGCACGGCGGCTGTGACCAGCAGCGCCTGCCGGCCCCGGGCCGCGCCCCGCTGCGCCCACGCGACGACCGGCACCACCCCGGCGGCGGTGAGCACCAGCAGCAGCGGCGCGTCGTAGTAGCCCTTGCCACCGGCCGCCACCACGATCGCGACCACCACCAGCCACGCCCAGGCCAGCGACCGGTACGCCGCCCAGGACGGTCGGCGCAGCAGCGCCACCAGCCCGGCGACCCACACCGGGACCGCGAACGGGCTGATGATCAGGAACTGGAGCACCACCGCGTCGATCCGGCCGCTGTAGGAGCTGTCGCCCTCGGCGATCGACGCGGCGACGTCGAGCTGCGGGAAGCCGTGCGCGGCCTGCCACACCGCGTACGGCACGGCGAGCAGCGCGGCGATTCCCGCGCCGGCGAGCACCCACCGGTCCCGCAGCAGCCGGCGCGGCCCGGCGATCAGCAGACCGGCGACCAGGCCCACGCCGAGCAGCGCGGGCAGCGGCTTGTTGAGCAGGCCGACGCCGAGTGCGAGCCCGGCGCCGAGCGCCCACCGGGTGTCGCCGGTGCGCAGCATCCGCACCACGCACAGCGCGGCGGCCAGCCACACCAGCAGGTCGACGCTCGTGGTGCTGAGCAGGTGGCCGCCGGCCAGCACGATGCCCGAGGCGGCGGCGAGCACCGCCGCGGCCGTCTGGGCGACGCGGCCGGCGCCGAACTGCCGGGCGATCGCGGCGACCAGGACCACCGCCGCGCCGCCGATGAACGCCGACGGGGTACGCAGCACCACCAGGTTGCCCGGCGCGATCGTGTCGGCCAGCCGCGCCAGGGCCGGCACGAGAGGCCCCTGGTCGACGTAGCCCCAGTCGAGGTGCCGGCCGCACAGCAGGAAGTACAGCTCGTCGCGGTGGTAGCCGTAGCGGCCGGCCAGCGACAGCAGCACGACGGTGAGGGCCGCGCCCACCACCAGTGGCGCGGCGGTACGCGGACCGGCGGGCGGCGGGCCACCGGGTGCGGCGGCCTCGCTCCGATCGACGTCGGCGACTGATTCGGCCACCCGTCCATGATGGCCCCGGCGGGTGGTCCGCCGATGCCCCGCCGCCCTCGGCCGGGTGGACGGAAACCGGTGGCCGGACGGCCGGGGCGGCGGCTAGCGTGCGCGCCGATGCTGATTCGTGACTACACCGACGCCGACTGGGCCCAGGTCCGGCCGATCCTCGCCGACGTCATCACCGCCGCCGACACGTTCCCGTACGACCCGCGGTGGCCGCCGGAGACGGTGCGCGAGGTGTGGGTGGAGCGCCCGCCGGGGCGTACCTCGGTCGCGGTGGACCGCGACGGCGCGGTGCGCGGCACCGCGAAGATGGGCCCGAACCGGCCCGGGCCGGGGTCGCACGTGGCGACGGCGAGTTTCATGGTCGCGGCGGACGCCCGGGGCCGGGGTGTGGGCCGGGCGCTGTGCGAGGAGGCGCTGGACTGGGCCCGGCGGCAGGGTTTCGCCGCGATGCAGTTCAACGCCGTGGTGGAGACCAACACGGCGGCGGTGGAACTGTACCGGCGGCTCGGCTTCACGGTGATCGGCACCGTGCCGGAGGCGTTCGCGCACCCGGAGCGGGGACGGGTCGGGCTGCACGTGATGCACCGGCGGCTGTGAGCGCGGCCCGGGAGTGTCGGGGGCCGGGGCTAGGTTGACCGGGACCGTCACCACCCGAGGAGTCGCCATGACCACGCTCACCGACCGTCCGCACACCGCGTTGCTCGTCGTCGACGTGCAGAACGGTGTGGTGGGCGGCGCCCACGACCGTGACCGCGTGGTCGCCACCATCGCCGGTCTGGTCGACCGTGCCCGCGACGCCGCCGTCCCGGTGGTGTGGGTGCAGCACCGCAGCGACGACCTGCCGCCCGACAGTGAGCAGTGGCGGATCGTGCCGGAGCTGTCGCGCCGCGACGACGAGCCGCTCGTGCACAAGGCGTACGGCGACTCCTTCGAGGACACCGACCTGGAGCCGGTGCTCGCCGCCGCCGGGGTGGGCCGGCTGGTCGTGACCGGCGCGCAGACCGACGCGTGCATCAGGTCGACGCTGCACGGGGCGTTCACCCGCGGCTACGACGCCACGCTCGTCGCCGACGCGCACACCACCGAAGACCTGTCCGCCTACGGCGCGCCGCCGCCCGCGCAGGTGATCGCCCACACCAACCTCTACTGGAGTTTCCAGACCGCTCCGGGGCGCACCGCCGGCACCGTCGAGGCCGCCGAGGTGGACTTCGCGGCCTGACCTGCCGGGACGCACCGGTCGCGCCGGTCGGTGTCGGGGACCGGCCGGGCCGCCGTCCGCCGTGGCGACCCGGGGAGCGGCGGCCGGAAAACGCCTCGCCGGATCCGGCGGGTTGCTGACAGGCTGCCCGCCATGACCGCTCAAGCCCTCGCCGGGGCGCTCGCCGACGAGCGCCGCCGGACCGTGTTCGCCGCGATCGTGCTCGGCGCCCGGGACGTGCCGGCCGTGGTGGCCCGTACCGGCCTGCCCGCCCGCGACGCCGCAGTGGCCGTCCGCCGTCTCACCGACGCCGGGGTGCTCACCGACGACGGGGACGGGCTGCGGGTCGACGCCGGGCGGCTGCGCGAGTTCGCGCGGGCCGGTGCGGCATCCCCGGCGGCGCCGACCGCGAACCCGCGCGAGACGATCCTGCGCACGTTCCTGCGCGACGGCGCGCTGACCCGGCTGCCCGCGCAGCGGGGGCGCCGCCGCGTGCTGCTGGAGCACATCACCGAACGCACCTTCGAACCCGGGCGGCGCTACCCGGAACGGGAGGTGGACGACGCGCTGCGCCGCTGGTGCGAGGGCGGCGACGCCGACCACGTGACGCTGCGCCGCTACCTGATCGACGACATGCTGCTCACCCGCGAGCAGGGCGTCTACTGGCGGACCGGCCCGTGACGGGCTGGAGCACGCAGGTCGTGCGCCCGGACGGGCCGGACGCGGCGCTGATGCTGCGCGAGTACATGGCGGAGATGGTGCGCCGCTGGTACGGCCGTCCGGAGCGGCCCGGCGAGGTGGACGCCGCGCTGGCCGAGGACCCGAGCGACGACCTGGCCCCTCCCACCGGGCTGCTGGTGCTCGCCCGCCGCGACGGCCGGCTCGCCGGGTGCGCCGGGCTGAGGTGGCAGCCGGACTGGGCCGAGCTGACCCGGGTGTACGTGCGCCCGGAGCACCGGGGCGCCGGGGGCGGGGCGGCGCTGATCGTCGCGATCGAGGCGTACGCGACCGGCGGCAGGGCGACGCGGATCCGGCTGGACACCCGCTCGGACCTGGTCGAGGCGCGTGCCCTGTACGCCCGGCACGGCTACCGGGAGATCCCCGCGTTCACCAGCGGCCCGTACGCGCAGCACTGGTTCGAGAAGGCGCTCGCGGGACGAGTTGACGACGCGGCGCAGGCGCGCTAAAACAGAACCAGGAACTTGAGTCACCCGGACTCAACTTGAGACCTTGGGTCAGGAGAACCGAGGAGGCAAGAGTCATGTTGATGCGTACCGACCCGTTCCGCGAGATCGACCGGATCGCCGAGCAGTTCTTCGGCACCACCGCCCGGCCCGCCGTGATGCACCTCGACGCGTACCGCGACGGTGACCACTTCTACGCGGCGTTCGACCTGCCCGGCGTGGACCCGGACAGCATCGACTGCACCGTCGAGCGCAACGTGCTGACCGTCCGCGCCGAGCGCCGCCGTCCCACCGGCGAGAACGTGGAGCTGGTCGCTGCCGAGCGTCCGATGGGCACGTTCACCCGGCAGCTGTTCCTGGGCGACACGCTCGACACCGACCGGCTGGAGGCCGGCTACGACAACGGCGTGCTGACGCTGCGCATCCCGATCGCCGAGCGCGCCAAGCCGCGCCGGATCACTGTGAGCACGCCCGCCGAGAGCAACGGCCACCGTCAGCTCACCACCGCCTGAGCACGTCACGCCCGAAGCGGGGGAGGCCGGAGCGCCGGCCGACCCCGCTTCGGCGTACCGGCGGTCAGCGCGCCTCGTCGCCAAACACCCCGCCGGCTGAGAACCTTTCTCACATGCTTCGCCCCGAGGTGCTGCCCCGCGCCCGCCCCGCCGCCCTGCCCGCCGGCCCGGCCGACGTCACCGAGGCGTGGCTGCGCAACCGGCGGCTGTCCGAGCACACCCGCGACGCGTACCGCCGCGACGTCACCGGATGGCTGACGTGGTGCGCCGAACACGCCGTCGACCCGCTGCGGGCCACCTTCCTCGACGTCAACACCTACGGCCGGGAACTGGAGTCCACACCCCGCGGCCGCGCCGGCCGTCCGCTCACCCCGGCCACCGTCGCGCGCCGGCTGTCCGCGCTGTCGAGCTGGTACGACTTCCTGGTCAAGCTGGGCGCGGTGCCCGCCAACCCGGTGTCGGCGGCGGACCGGCCGCGCGTCGACCGGGACCACTCCGCCACCGTCGGCCTGACCCCCGACGAGGTCGACGCGCTGATCGCCGCCGCCGAGGCCGACACCGGCCCGGCCGCCGCCCGCAACCGGGCCGCCGTCGCGCTGCTTGCCGACCTGGGGCTGCGGGTGGGGGAACTGGTCGCGCTGGACGTGTCCGACCTGGGCACGGAACGCGGTCACCGCAGCATCCGCTTCGTCGGCAAGGGCGGCAAGGTACGCCGGCGCGCGCTCACCCCGGGCACCGCGTACGCGGTCGACGCCTACCTGGCCGTACGGGCCGCCGCGCAGGGTGTCTCGGTGCCGCAGCTGACCGGTCCGCTGCTGGTCACCGCCACCGGCGGCCGGTTGGACCGGCACGCCGTGTTCCGGCTGGTGCGCCGCCTCGCGCAGCGGGCCGGGATCGCCGCGTGGGCGAAGTTGTCGCCGCACTCGCTGCGTCACGCGTTCGCCACCACGGCCCGCTCCGAGGGGGTGCCGCTGGAGGACGTGCAGGACGCGATGGGGCACGCCGATCCGCGTACCACCCGCCGCTACGACCGGGACCGGCACAACCTGGACCGGGATCCGGCGTACGCGATCTGGGCGGCGCGGGCCCGCCGCCGCGGCTGACCGCCACCAGCCGCGCAGCGGGCCGCGGAGCACTGCGGCCCGCTGCGCCGACCGGTCAGCCCTGGGGGCGGGGGCAGAGGCAGAACGGTTGCCCGATCGGGTCGAGCAGCACGGTCCACCGCTCGCCGCCGGGCTGGAACTCGGGCCGGGTCGCGCCGGCCGCCACCAGGTCCTTCTCCGCGACCGCCACGTCGTCGACGTAGAGGTCCAGGTGGTAACGCTTGTCGCCGCTCTCGTCCGGCCACGCCGGCGGCGTGTAGCCGGGCACCAGGCCGAACCCGATCGCCGGGCCGTCCTTGACGATCATGGCGTACTCGGCCTCGCTGTGGGTTATCTCCCATCCCAGCGCCTTGGCGTAGAAGGCGGCGTGCGCGGCCGGGTCGGAGCTGTCGATACTGATCATGGCGATGTCGGCATGAGCTGTCATGCGGACAGTCTGCCGCCGATGCCCGCCGTTTGCTGTCCGGTACGAGCGCGCGTCGCAACCGGCTGCGCGTCACCGTCCGGTTGCCTACCGTCGACAGTGATGGGCAGGCAGCGGGAGTGGCACCACACGGCCCGGCGTCGCCGCCCGCTACGCGCGGGCGTGCTGATCGCCGGTCTCGGCGTGGGCACCTGCCTGATCGGGGTGGCCGGGCTGGCGGCGTGGAACGCGCAGGTGGTGTTCCAGGCCGACGGGCCGGTGCGGGAGACCGCCGACGGGTTCTTCCGCGACGTCGCGGCCGGTGACACCGACGCGGCGTACGAGCGGCTGTGCGCCGAGGCCCGGGGCAGGTGGAGCAAGTCGGGCTTCGGCAGTTGGGTGCGGACGCCTCCGCAGGTCAGCGGCTACGAGATCGTCGACGTGTCGGTGGCGACCCGATCGGGCCGGCCGCACGGGACGGTGGTCGTGCGGATCAACCGGGACGGCGGCGGCAGCGAGGAGCGGGAGCTGCCTGTGGTGCCGGAGGGCGGCGGCTGGCGAGTGTGCGGAGATCCGTTCTGACGCTCAGGCACGCGGGCCGAGGTCCCCGGAGCGGTAGTGGCGCCGGCACAGCACCTGGTAGCGCACGTCGGCGGTGTCCACGGTGTCGCCGATGACGACCTGTGCGCCCTCGCGGACCACCCGGCCGCCGACCACGCGGGCGTTGAGCAGCCCTTCCCGGCCGCACCAGCACAGCACCTCGACCTGGATGCGGGCCACCTCGTCGGCCAGTTCGAACAGCCGCTGCGCCGCGGGGAACAGGCAGGAGCGGAAGTCGGTCGCCAGGCCGAAGGCGTAGACGTCGACGTCGAACCGGTCGACCAGCTCGGCCATCTGCTCGATGTGTTCGAGGTTGTAGAACGAGGCCTCGTCGCAGATCAGGTAGTCCACGCGTACCCCCTCGGCCCACGCGTCGCGGACCAGGACGCGCAGGTCGAGGTCGTCGGTGACCTCGACGGCCTCGTGGGCCAGGCCGATGCGGGTGGTGACCTGCGGGCCCAGCGAGCGGTCGATGCGGGTGGTGACCAGGCCGCGGCGGCCCTGCCGGGCGTGGTTGTGGTTCATCTGCAACGCCATGGTGGACTTGCCGCAGTCCATCGGCCCCCAGAAGAACTTGAGCGCGGCGGCGTGCAGCGGCCGGCCGTCGACGCCGCGGGCGGCGGCGCAGCCGGCGGCCCGGTCGTCGCCGGGCCCCGGCAAGGGGCGGGCCAGGCAGGTGGGGGCGGCGTCGTCGGTCACGTCGGGGCAGCCTAGTCCATCGACGCCGCCTGATCAGGCCCCCGATGATCCACGGGGGCGCGGCGGGTCAGAGCACCCGGGGCGGGGTGTTCCCGGCGGCGATGATGGCCCGGCGCATCGGCACGGCGGCCAGCAGCGCGAAGCCGACCACGAAGAAGATCAGCAGCGACACCAGGCCCACCCGGTACGACGAGGTCAGCTGGAAGACCAGGCCGAACGCCAGCGGGCCGAGCCAGCTGGTGCCCTTGTCGCTGATCTCGTAGAAGCCGTAGTACTCGCCCTCCTTGCCGGCCGGGATGAGCTGGCTGAACAGCGACCGGCTCAGCGCCTGGCTGCCGCCGAGCACCAGGCCGATGCAGCCGCCGAGGATCATGAACGGCACGGGCGCCTCGGCCGGCAGCCGGAACGCGGCGATGATCACACCGGTCCAGAGCACCAGCGACAGCAGCACGGTCTTCCAGGCACCGATGCGTTTGGCGAGCGCGCCGAGGGCGAGCGCGCCGCCGAAGGCGAGGAACTGCACCAGCAGGATCGTCACGATCAGCGTGCTCTGCTCCAGCCGCAGCTCCTCGGTGCCGTACTGGCTGGCGAGGGTGATGACGGTCTGGATGCCGTCGTTGAAGACCAGGAACGCGAGCAGGAAGTACAGCGTCAGCGGGTACGTCTTGATCTCCCGCAGGGTGCGCCCGAGCTGCCGGAACCCGTCGGTGAGCACGTTGACGCCGCTGCCGCCCCGGCGGGCCGCCTCGGTCGGGTGCTCCCGCAGCCAGCGCAGCGGCACCAGGGTGAACGCGGCCCACCACACGCCTGCGGACACGATCGACCAGCGGGCCAGGTCCAGCGTGCGCTGGGCGTTGCCCTCCTCGCTGAGCATGGTGACCGCGACCAGGTTCAGCGCGAGCAGCAGGCCGCCGCCGAGGTAGCCGATGGCCCAGCCGCGGCTGGAGATGCCGTCGCGCTCGTCGGGACCGCCGAGTTGCGGCAGGAACGAGTTGTAGACGACCACGGCGGCGCCGAAGGAGATGTTCGCGATCAGGAACAGCGCGCCGCCGAGCAGGTAGCGCTCGCCGGTGACGAACGCGAACGCGATTGTCGCGCCGGCGCCGGTGAACGCCGCGGCGGCGAGCAGCCGCTTCTTGTGCGCCGACCGGTCGGCGATCGCGCCGATCACCGGCAGCACGAACACGGTGAGGAAGACCGACAGCGAGATCAGGTACGGGTAGAACGAGCCGGCGGCGACCTTGATGCCCAGCGGGTACACCGCGCCGTCGCAGCTGTCCGCGCCCAGCTCGCAACCGGCGGCGAGTTCGGTGACCGTGGTGAGGAACGGCCCGAGGAAGACCGTGATGACTGTGGTCTGGAACGCGGAGTTCGCCCAGTCGTAGAAGTACCAGCCGGTGCGCTCGCGGCGGGTGCTGCCCGGTCCGGCGGGGTCGGCGACGGCGGGGGTGACCGTATCGGCCATCGGGGGTCGTCCTCGGGGGCTCAGGCGGCCCAGTGGCCGCGACTGCGATAGACGTCACGGAGCACGCTGACGTGATCGGTCATGATGCCATCCGCACCAAGATCAAGTAAGTGGTGCATCTGGGCGGGATCGTCGATCGTCCAGACGTGCACCTGCAACCCGATCCGGTGGCAGTACGCGAGGAACCGCCGATCGGCCACCGGCACCCGCCCGAAGGCGACGGGCACCTGCGCGGCCACCACCGACGGGGGCAGCCGTAGCGGCCGTCCGTGCAGCGAGGCCAGCCGCAGCCGGGCCACGCCGCGCATACCGAGGCTGGTGGCGACCTTCGGCCCGGCCAGCGCCCGCAGCCGGGCCAGCCGGGCGTCGCTGAACGAGGCGAGCAGCACCCGCCCGCCCGCGCGGACCCGGGTGACCGTGGCGACGGTGGGCGCCACGCCGCCGTCGGACTTCACGTCGATGTTGAACCGCACCTGCGGCCAGGCGCCGAGCACCTCGTCCAGGCGGGGCACCAGGGCAGCGCCGCCGACGCGTACCGAGGCCAGGTCGGCCCAGCGCAGATCCGCGATGCGACCCGGCTCGCCGGTGACCCGGCGCAGCGTCGGGTCGTGGAAGACCACCGGTACGCCGTCGGCGGTGGCGTGCACGTCGGTCTCCACGTACCGGTAACCCAGGGCGACGGCACGGGCGAACGCGGCGGCGGTGTTCTCGTCGCCGTCGGCCGCGCCGCCGCGGTGGGCGAACGCCAGCGGCGCGGGCGCGTCGAGGTAGCCGTGACGGGGCTGCACGCGGGCAGTATGCCCGGCCCGGGTGGCGCAGACATGGCCGGGCGGTGAAATTACCTATCGTTCCCCATCATCGCTAAGATAGGGTGCGATGAGTAACGACATGTACTCGGTGGAGCAGGTCGCTGACCTGCTCGGCCTGCACGTGCGCACCGTGCGCGGCTACATCCGCTCCGGGCGGCTGCGGGCCACGCGGATCGGCAAGCAGTACCGGATCACCCGCGCGGACCTGGACGCGCTGACCGGCCGGCCGGCGCCGCCCTCGGTGCCGGCGGCGGAGGTGTCGAGCGTCGTGCGGCTCGACGGCGTCGACCGGGCCGCCGTCGACCGGCTCGCCACCCTGGTGCTGGCCGGTGTGAACACCCACCACGACCCGGACCGTCCGCTGCGCGTGCAGACGGTCCACGACGAGGAGCGGCACCGCATGACCATCATGATCCTGGGCGATCTCACCGCCACCGCCGACCTGCTGCGCCTGCTCGACGGGGTGCTCGACGGCGGCAACGGCCTGCTCGGCGGCGGGGAGCACAGCCGTGGCTGACCTGATGCAGGAGCGCGCCGGCGAGCAGGTGCTGGTCTGCGACCCGGACGGCCCGCCGATCGCCACCGAGCGCGACGCGCTGGACCTGATCGGCGCGGCGTTCCTCGGCGCAACTGTGGTCGCGGTGCCGGCCGAGCGGCTCGACCCCGACTTCTTCACGCTCGGCACCCGCTTCGCCGGCGACGTGATGCAGAAGTTCGTCAACTACCGGCTGCGCCTGGCGATCGTCGGTGACATCTCCGCCCACCTGGAGCGCAGCGACGCGTTGCGCGCGCTGGTGGCCGAGTCGAACCGGCACGACCAGGTGTGGTTCGTCCCGGACCTGGCCGCACTCGACGACCGGCTGCGCACCACCCCCTGACCCCACCC
>NZ_LEKG01000175.1:0-16831 GCF_001029515.1 Micromonospora sp. RV43
CTACCGGCCTCGTCAACCGGCAGCTCAGGGCTGCCGCCAAGACCCGGCGCGCCGTTGCCACCAGACGGTGGGCCGCCGCTGCCGGCGCAGCCGCCGAGATTCCGATCGTGCCCGTGTAGGCGAGCAGAGGAGTAGGGCGTGACTCAGTTCCACTTTCCTCCGCGGTCCACCCGTGGGTCGATCCTGGGCTTCTCCTGGGGGCAGATCGGCACGGCGGTGGCTGGGGTGATCTGCCTGGTCATCGCCGCGAACATGCTGGCGGTCGGCCGGCAGGGCGCCGCCGGTGGTCTGCTGCTGGCGGCGGTGCTGCTGCTCACGATCGGGCTGTTGCGGATTCGGGGTCGCCGAGTCACCGAGTGGACGCCGATCGTCGCGGGGGCTTTGGCGCAGCGGGTAGCCCGGCAGGACCGCTACCGCGGCGCGGTGTGGGCGGCGAATCCAGGCACGAAGCATCTGCACCTGCCCGGCCCGGCGGCCGGCTACCAGTGGCTACCGGCGGTGGCTGCGGACGGGCTGACCGAGGTGGGGTTGCTGCACCACCGGCGGGAGGGCAGCGTGACCGCGACGCTGACGTGCGCGGGCAGCAACCTCGTCCTGGCGGACACGTCGGTGCAGCATCAGCGGCTCACCGCGTGGGCGGACGTGGCGAACCTGCTCGGCACCGAGTACGCCGACAGCGGCCTTGCGCGGTGGTCGCTGACGGCGCGAGCGGTGCCGGACGTCAGCAACCGGGCACAGCGGTACCTCGCGAAGCAGGCGGTCGACACCGGCGCGGCGGCGTACCGGTCGCTGGCCGAGCTCACTGCGGCGGCAGGGCCTGGCACGCAGCGCCACGACGTGTTCCTGACCGTGGTGTTCGACGTGCGGAAGCTGTCCGGAGAGGTCGCCGACGCGGGCGGCACGGACGCGGCTATCGCCACGGTGGTGCTGGACAAGCTGACCGGTGTTCGGGCGGCGGTGCGGGAGGCCGGCATCGAGACTGGGGGCTGGTTGACGCCCCGGCAGTACGCGGCGGTGCTGCGTGGCCAGTTCGACCCGGAGGACAGCGACCTCGAGGTGGCGCCGCACGCGGCGGGGCCGGTAGCGGCGGAGACGGTGGGCTGGTCGTCGTACCGGCACGACTCCGGTTTCTCGCAGACGCTGTGGGTGTACGAGATGCCCCGCCAGCCGGTCCCGATGACGTGGATGACGCCGCTTTTCACCCGCACCGTCGGCCGGCGCACGGTGACGGTGGTCGCCGAGCCGGTGCCGGCGCAGCTGGCGCAACTGGCGACCCGGCGGGACAAGGTCGCCCGCGCCGGTGACGAGGTGACCAAGCGGCGGATGCGGCTGGTCCGCACCGCCCGGGAGGACGAGGAAGCCCGCGCGGTCGAGCAGATCGACCGGGAGCAAGCCGCCGGGCACGTCCGCTACCGGTACGCCGTGCTGGTCACCGTGACGGCCGACAGCCCGGAGCAGCTGCGCTACGACGTGCGCGCCGTCAGGCGGGTTCTGGGACGGTGCGGCTGCCAGGCGGTGGTGCTCTACGGCGAGCAGGACCAAGCATTCGTGGCCGGGGCGCTGCCCCTAGCGCGCGGCCTCAAGCCGATGCGGGGGTGGTTCGCATGACCCGCATACGCAGGAACACGACACCCCGGGTACGCCGGGAAGGATCGTGGTCACAGCGCCTTGCTGATTCCGCCGCCCGGCGCGACCTCGCGGCGGCGCAGGCGGACCTCGCACGGGAGCAGCGGGCACTGCGGCGGCTGACCGAGCAGCTTCTCGGCCCGCCCTCGGTAGACGGCCGGGGGGCCTTTGGACGGGCCGCGGGACGGGTGTTCTGGCGGCTGCGGCTTCCGCCGCTGGTCACCACCAGCGCGCAACTGTGCAGCGTCTACCCGTTCGTCGCCGACCCGGGTCTGGGTGTGGACGGGCCACTGATCGGACAGGAGGTGTACTCCCGCGCCGGGTTCGTGTTCTCTGTGCACGAGCTGTACCGGGCGGGCGTGCTCAGCGCCCCCAACATGGTGGTCACCGGCGAGATCGGGTCGGCGAAGTCGTCGCTGCTCAAGACCATCGCGTTCCGCGGAATCCCGTTCGGGGTGCGGTTCTACATCGTCGACGTCAAGGGCGAGTACGACAACCTCGCCGACGCAGCCGGCATCCAGCCGGTGCGGGTCGGCCCCGGCTCCGGGGTGGTGATGAACCCTCTGACGGGCATCCGCCGACTGCCCGATCAGGGTGAGGCGGAGTGGTTGCAGATCCAGCGGGCACGCAGACTGCTGCTGCTGGAAGGGCTGCTGGAGATCCAGCTCGGCGGGCCGCTGAGCGAGGCGGAACGATCCCTGGTCGAATACGCCCTCGACGCGGTCACCCGCGCCGACGACGGCACCAGCCCGGACCGGATGGCCACCCCAACCCTGTCCCGGGTCCTGACTGCCATGGGCGACCCGTCCCGGTGGGCGCACCGGCTGGCCGGGGTGCACTACGACGTCGACCAGTTCACTGCCGACAGCCGCCGTGTCCGCCTGGCACTGGAACGGCTGATCACAGGCGCGCTCGGCGGGATCTTCGACGCCCCGGCCGCGTCGACCCTGACGATCGACTTCGACCAGCCGGGCGCGATCCTGGACCTACGGGCAGTCCGCGCATCAGACCAGATGACGGCCATGGCGATGACCTGCGCGCAGTCGTGGCTAGAGGCCGAGCTGACTCGCCCGAACGCCCCAGCCCGCGTCTGCCTGTACGACGAGTTCGCGCTGGTCAGCCGCCACCTCGGGCTGATGAGGCGCATGCGCGAGCAACTAAAGCTCGCCCGAGCGCTCGGCACGGCGAACATCCTTGCCTTCCACCGTTTCACGGACTTGTCGGCCAGCGGCAGCGCCGACTCCGAGCAGGTCCGCATCGCCCGAGGGCTGATCGAGGACACCGGCGTGCGGGTGTCCTACCGACAAGCCCCGGGCTCACTGGAGGCGGCACGCGAGTTCCTGGGCACCACGGACGTGGAGACCAACCTCCTGCTGCACCTGCGCCGCGGTGTCGGGCTGTGGAAGGTCGGGCTGCGCTCCTACGTCGTCAAGCACCAGCTTTCCTCGATTGAACGGCGCATGGTCGACACCGACAGCCGGATGCGGCAAGCCCCCGATGCCGAGCCGGAGAGGGTGCCGTCGCCGGGGGAGCAGGATGCCGTGGTGGGGCAGGTGCGGTGATGGCCGGCTCACTCATGTCTCCGGGACACCGGCTGCCCCGCCGGGGGGCGGCCCGCGCCGACATCCTGGCCCGACTGGCGCTTGCGGGCATCGCGGCGCTGCTGGTGCTGTCGGGCACCGTCACGCTGTGGCTCGCCGGGCAGGCCGGCGGGCTGCTCACCCACGCGGCCTGGCCGGACAGCTCACCCGCCGACGCCCCAGGCATCGCCCTACGGTTCATCACCAACCCGGGCGACCCGGTCCAGGCGTGGCCGCCCGCTGCCCGAGACACGCTGCCGCCAGCGCCCCTGCTGTACGGGCTGTGGGTCGTCCTGCTCAGCGCCACTGTCGTCGGCATCGGCGCGGTGACGATGCGGGCGGCGCGGCGGTGGGTACGCCGGCGTGGCTTCGCCGGCCGTAAGGACCTCGACCGCGTGGTGACGGCCGAGGCGGTGCTGCGCCGCGTCGACGTGCTGCGGCCGGGCCTGACCATCCGCGACGCCGACCGGCCCGAGACCGTGGCGGTGAAGCAGCGGCGCCGTGCGGACCCGCTGGAGGTGGCCCGGCTGCTCGGCCACCATGCGCTGACGGGTGAGCCGCTGTACCTGGCCAACGAGTACACCGAACTGCTCGCCGGGGCGGCCCGGTTCGCCAACAAGACGAGCCGCTACATCATCCCGAGGGTCGCCGACGCCCGCGGCGCGGTCATCTCCACCTCCACTCGGCTAGATGTCGCGTCGGTCACCTACGACCTGCGCGCCGAGGTCGGCCCGACGTGGATCTTCGAGCCGCAGGGCCAGGTGCCGGGAGTGCCGCGACTGCGCTGGTCACCGATCGACGGGGCGGAGGACCCGGACATCGCGGCGCTGCGCGCCAAGGGCTTCGCCGCCGGCGCCGGCCTCAAGGGCAACGTCGACAACGGCCAATACTTTCAGGACCAGGCGGCGTCGATAATCCGCGGGCTGCTGCACGCCGCCGCCCTAGACGAGCGGGCCACGATGACCGACGTGGCGAGCTGGGCTGCCAACCCCGCCGACCCGCGCGCCGAGCGGATCCTGCGCCACCACGGGCAGACGGTGTGGGCCGACCGGCTCGCTTTCCACCGAGAGACCACGGGCCGAAGCCGCGATGCCATCCAGTCGGTGGTGTTCGGCGCGCTCGACGCGTTCAGCAACCCCCGCATCCTGCACGCATGCTCACCGCCGCGCGGGCAGCAGTTCCACCCCGAGCAGTGGCTCGACGAGTCCGGCACCCTCTACCTGGTCGGCACCCGCAGCGGGCAGGCGCTGATCGCGCCGCTGTTCGCCGCCATCGCCGAGGACATCATCTACCGCACCCTGCAACGGTCGTTCCTCGCGCCGGGCGGGCGGGTCGAGCCCTGCCTGTACCTGATCGGTGACGAGATCACCAACATCGCGCCGCTACCGTCGCTGCCCGCGCTGGCATCCGAGGGCGGCGGCGCCGGCATCGCCCTGTCGATCGCCTGCCAGAACACCCACCAACTGGAAGAACGGTGGGGCCGCGACGGCGGCCAAGCGCTACGCGACGGCGCGAACGCCCGCTTCGTGATGGGCGGCACCCAGGACGTCAACGCGCTCAAGGACGCCCAGTCGCTGCTCGGGCAGGTGCAGGAGTTGTCCTCGGCGGCGTCCTGGGGTGGCGGTCGGGCCAGCGTCCAGGAGAACACCCGCCGGGAGTACCTGGTCGACCTGGCGGAGCTGCGCACACTGCCGACTGGGCATGCCCTGGTGCTGCTGGGCAACATGCCACCGGTCGAGGTGGTGCAACCGGCCTGGTGGGAGCGCACGGACGCCGACCGGTTCCAGCGGGCGCAGGCCGCTTTCAGCGCCCGACTGCGGGAGGCACGCTGATGCCGGATCGCACCTTCCTGTTCGACATCCCAGAGCAGGCGTCACCGCAGGAGCGCGCGACCGCCGAGCTGGCCGGGCTGATCGACACGCTGCGCGGCGCGGTGGAACAGCTCGCCGAGGCGCACGTCGCGCTGTCGGACCGCGTCGACGCTCTCGACAGCCCGACCGGGTTCGTGCCGGCACGGCACTGCTGGCGGGACCTTCACCGCGACGACGCCCGCGAGCTGTGGGCGTGGCTGATCGCCTGGACCCGGTGGCTGTCCGACCGGTACGGGCTGGCGCAGGACCTCGGCGCATGCTGGCCGGCGCATCCGGCCCTGGTGGAGGAGCTGACCGCCCTAGCCGTGTCATGGCACCACGCCTACTCGGCCAAGGCGGACCCTGACGCGCCACTGCGGTGGCACGAGGCGCTGCACCGCGCACGCACCCGCTGGCAGCAGTGGGACACCACCCGATGCCGACACGGCCAGCACACCCCCCGCAGCCCGGACGCCGTCTGGTCGCAGCCGTGGCCCGATACCGCCGACCAGGCGGTCAGCGAGGACATCCGCGCACGGCCGACGCCCGCGGCGGCGACCCAGGAGGTAGGGGGCAGCAAATGACACATCCAGCCGAGATCACCAGCGTCTGGGACTGGCAGCGATTCGAGGCCGCCCTTACCGGGCTGCGCGTCGGGGTCGACACCCTCGACGACTTCATCGCCGGCATCCACGACGCACGCGACACCTGGCAAGACGACGAAGAGAGGCAGCAGTGGACAGACATCGACGAGCAGACACGACGGGACACGGAGCTGGACTGGGCCAGCGACGGGCACCTCGACGGCGACTACACCCGCGACGTCGACGAATGACGACAAGCACCTCATTCGACGCTCCGCTCGCCGCGATCACCAACAGCCTCACCCAACTGCGCGACGACGTCGGCTCCCTCGTTGACGCGGCCAGCCGGCATCCCACCGCGCAGCGGCGCGCCGCGCTGGTGGACGTCCACCACCAGTTGCGCTTGCTCGGGCAGCGCGTCAACGCCGCGCTCGGCTCCCCGCCAGCCCAGGACCCGCCGCCCCACGAGCCCCCGGAGCAGGCATGACCCGCACTCGCAGCCGAGGCACACTCCTGGTGGCTGCGATGCTGCTGGCAGCCGGCTGCACCAGCCGTACGACCGGAGCTCCCGCCCCGCAGGCAAGCAGCCCTCCGGCGGTGACACCGCCGGCCGACATGCTTCCGGACCCTGACGGTGTCCTGCCCACCCGCTCCACCGCCGCGGACCCCGCAGCCGCGGCCACGGCGACACGGTTCGTCGCCCGGTGGGCACGCCCGGACCTGCCCGCCGCCCAGTGGCGCGCCGACGTGCGCCCGTACGCCGTGCCCGGCTACGCGGACCTGCTCGACACCGTCGACCCGGCCAACGTGCCCGCCACCCGGGTCACCACACCCGGCCGCGTCGTCACCGCCACCCCTGATCGGGCGGAGGTCGACGTCGGCACGGACGCGGGCGTGCTGCGCGTGGTGTGCGTAAGCGACGGCCAACGCTGGCTGGTGGCGACCCTCGGGATGCCGGAGGTCGCCCGGCGATGAACGGAAAGCGGGTCGGCGTCGGCGTCGCTGTGGTGGCTGCGCTGCTGGTGGTGTGTGGCCTGCCGTTAGCGTCGGTGATCACCGAAGCGCCGGCCGAGGCCTGCGCTCCCGCTGCTGCCCAGGCCACGAGCAGCGCGGGCACGCGCGCCGGGGTCGGCCGGTGGAACAGCGAGCAGGTCACCAACGCGGCCACGATCGTCACCGTCGGCCAGCAGCGGGGGATACCGGCCCGAGGCTGGGTCATCGCGGTGGCCACGGCGATGGTCGAGTCCAGCCTGCGGAACCTGCGCGGCGGCGACCGCGACTCCGTTGGCCTGTTCCAGCAACGGCCCAGCCAGGGATGGGGCACCCCGACGCAGATCCTCGACCCGGTCTATGCCGCCGGGAAGTTCTACGACAAGCTGCTGCGCATCCCCAACTGGCAGCAACTGCCACTGACCGTCGCCGCGCAACGGGTCCAGGTTTCGGCGTTCCCCGACAAGTACGGCGAGTACGAGCAGGACGCCGAGCAGGTCGTCGCGGCCGTGACCGGCGTCGCCACGATCAGCGACCTGCCCGGGGCCAGCCTCGCCGTGTGCGGCGGCGCCCCGAACGTGGCTGCGTCGGGATGGACCCTGCCCGTGCAGGCCGCCGTGGGCAGCGGCTACGGGCCGCGGGCCGGACGGCTGCACGCTGGCGTGGACCTGATCGCCGTCCGCAACACCGTCATCCGCGCGGCCAGCTCTGGCGAGGTGGTGTGGTCCGGCTGTGACCCCGGCACCGGCAGCTGCGACATCGACGGCAGTCCGAGCACCCGCGGATGCGGCTGGTACGTGGACCTGGTGCACGCCGGTGGTTACGGCACGCGGTATTGCCACATGGTTCGCCGCCCCGACGTACGCGTTGGCGACACCGTGCAAGCGGGCCAGCCGATCGGACTGGTTGGCACCAGCGGCCATTCCTCCGGTCCGCACCTGCACTTCGAAACTCACCAGGCGGTTTGCGGCGGATCGCGCTGCGACCTGAGCACCGCCAACTCCACCGATCCGGTGCCGTTCATGCGCGAGCGCGGCGCCCCGCTTGACGAGAGCAGGTGAGGCCCGACCTCGCACCACGACGCCACATCCGACAGCGCACACATCACGGGGGTGAAACATGCGCACCGACCAGAACCAGCATCCATGCCTGCCCACACCTGAACCGCCGCCACCGGCCGACCGTGCCGGCAGCAAGGGCCAACATCGCGACCGGCACACCCTGCGCCGACCGCGACACCTGCGGAGGCCACGATGAGCGCCTCCACCCGGCGGCAGATCGCAGGGGTCTACCGCCCACCCGTCAACTCTCGACCGGCCCCGCCGCCGCGCCCGGACGCAGTGGCGCAGCTGTGCCGCACCGCGAACACCGTCCGCGCGCATCTCGAACGCACGGTGTTGCGGGAGGCGGGCATGACCTGGACCAGCTACGACGTGCTGGTGCTCATCTGCGCCCGGAGAGTGGTCGAGCCTCGCGCCATCGCCGTGGAGGTGGGCATCGCCAAGGCCACCCTCACCAACACGCTCAGCGCGCTCGTCGATCGGGACTTGGTGCGCCGCCAGCTACACGAGCGTGACCGCCGGCGCGTCGTCGTCAGACCCACGCAGGCCGGCCTGGACCTTGCACGGGAGCTGCAACGCCTCGTGCACGCCCGGCAGGCGGAGCTGTTCGCCGGCCCAGGGATGCCGCCAAGAGACAACATCGCCCACGTGCTGCGGGTGGTTGCCGCCCGCTCCCGCCCGGACGACGCCACCCCGAGGGGGGAGGGCGCCCGGTGACCGGCAACATCCGATCGCCGCTCCCCTCTCGGCGGCGTCCGTGCCCGTGGGACAGCGGCGAAGGTGGGACCCAATGACACGGCGGACGACCATGCTGGCCGAGAAGGCCGTTCCCCATAGCGAAGTGCCCAACGCCCCCGGACCCGGATGGCGGCTGGGCGTCCTCTACGGGCCCGCTGTCTACGGCGTCAGCGCCGCCGCCGTCGCGCTCCCGGACGCAGCCCAGCATCTTCGCGCCAGCGGCCCAGCGCTCGCATGGATCCTCACCGCGTACGCCGTGGGCATCGGCGTCGGTGCGGTCACCGCCGGACGCATCACCGATCTCTGGGGCAGCCGTCCGGTCCTCCTGATCGCCGTCACACTGCTCACCACCGGAGCGCTGGCATGCGCGGTCGCCCCCAACCTGGCCGCCGTCGTAACCGGTCGAATCCTGCTGGCAGTGGGCTCCGGCGCGGTCAAAGCCTCCGCGCTCACGATGGCCGCCCACCTGCCGGCACCGCAACGCCCGGCGGCATTGGCCCGATTCGGCGCCTGCCTAGCCGCGTTTGGTGCCACCGCGCCGCTGGCCGGAGCAGTGACGGTGGCCTGGTCGTGGCGGATGGCACTCGCCCTGCCCGTGCTGTCCATCGCCGCAATCCCGCTCTGCTGGCCCCTGACCACCCCACGCCGGCACCGGGAGCCGCTGGACTGGCCCGGAGCGGCACTGCTCGCGGTCGTCGCCGCCGGACTCCTCCTGACCGCCCAAACCGCGGCCCAACACACCAGCGCGATCACCATCACGGCGACGGCTGCCGCCACCACAGCCACCGCCCTCATCCTCGCCATCCGCAGCCGACGCCACTCCGGCGGATTCGTCCTCGACACCGTCCTGTTGGCCGCATGGTTCCGGCGCGCGGCGCTCGCCGGTGCGGGCGTGTACGCCGGCCTGTTTGCCATCCTCTACGCGGCACCGCACCTGCTGACGAAGCTTGGCTACGGCACCACGCACATCGGGCTGCTCCTGCTGCCCGGCGCCGCCGTTGGTGCCGCGCTGGCCCGAGGCGCCGCATCCGCCGCCCGCCGCCTGCCTGCCCGGTACGTCCTGTCGGCAGCCAGCCTGCTGGTCGCGGCCACACTGTGCTACGCCGCCATCGACCCCGGTCCGATCGGCGTCACGGCAGCCGCCACGGCCGCATTCGCCGCCTCGGCGATCGCGCAGATGCTGCTCACGGCAGAAGCCACCAAACACGCCCCTCCACCTTGCCGCGGTGGAGCGATCGGACTACTCACCCTGGCCACCTTCGTAGGCGGTGGCGGCGGTACCGCACTCTGCGCCGCACTGTGGCAGCCATGGGGACCAGCCGCCACCCTCGCCATCACCGCACTGCCCCCCGCCGTAGGCGCCGCCGCAGCCTGGCGACTGCGCCCCCCAAGCAACGGGCGCCCCTACTAACATCGATTGAGAGGATGTCCATGGCCCAGGCACCCACCATTTGCCCGACCTGGGCCCTCAACTCTGCGCCCTCTTCGACAAGCTCGCCACCGCAGACCGAATGGGCCCGACCGGCGGCACGTCCATCAGTGGCTTTCGCGCATTCGCACCACTGCTCGCCTTCGCGGTCTACAACAACGGCGACGCAACTGCGACCCCGCCCACCTGAGCTACCCCTGCGACCCCGCATGTGAAGCCATCAGATTCTTCTCGGGCACCAAAGCTGCTGGGTTAGGTGCTGAATGGGGCAAGGCCTGAGTTTCCGGCGACCACGAGAGCGTCAACAAGGGCTTGCCACTGCGGGAGCGTCCCGTGCTCTTCGACTTCTGCGCGGATCGCTGTCAGCCACTCGTTGGACGACCATGACTGGTTGACCGTGACTTGGTCGTGTTGGATGCAGAGGTCTTCAACCCAGGCGAGTCCGCGGGTGGCTTGCTCTTCGATCGGCAGCTTGCGTACGAGCCGGATCAGCGCATCGACACAGCGCGCCTCCCCCTTGCCCACAGGCAGCCACTGATCCACTAGGTCGGTGAGTTGAGCCGGGTCGATCCAGTCGATGGGTGGGCCGGACAGCTCGTTGTACATGCCCTGCGTCCATGGTAATGGATCGGGCAGCAGGGCGGCCGCGGCCCAGGATCCCCAGGTACGCTCGTGGTAGACGTTGGGCTCGTCGTCTGCGTATGTGAGGGCGTGGGTGAGCAGCTCTGGCCATGTGCTTCTCGCCGCCTCGGCGAGGATGTCGCTTTCGGCGCCGGCCGCGGCGAGTCCGTGAAGGATGTTCACCAGCAGTCCCGCGTCGCTTCGCAGGACGTCGAGGTGTTCGAGTATCGGGCTCGGGTTTCCGTCGACCGCGTAGGACTGCAGCAGGGCGCGCGCTGCGACGAGCGTGTGCGTTCCTCGATGGTCCGCAGTCCAGCCTCTGCTCTCGTGCCGCACCATGGCGCTCCGCTGGACGGCAAGCAGGTCGAAGAGGAGTTGCTTCGCGTCGATCGTCACGCAGTGGCCGGTAGTTGCTGCGACACCCAGCGCGCGGATTGCCGGATCGAGGACGGCGATATCAACAGATTTGCCGTCGAGTTCCTTCAGACGTGCGGTCAGGTCGCCCTCGATCCTGACCCTTGCCCTGCGCTGAGTATGAACGTTCCATGGCCCGAACTCGGCTCCGCGAGCTGTCTCGATGACCCATGCGAGCGCTGTCTTGTGGACGCAGTCCGTGCCGGCACACTCTGACGCCCAGAGAACGTCGCATCCGCGGGCTAGAAAGAGGCGTGTTTCGAGCGGCGCCTTGCTGGCCAGGGCGAGCCCCGCCGCGGCGACGTCGGCGACGGTTACGCCTGCCTCGGAGAGTGCGGGGGCGAGTGCCGGTGTGAGTAGGGCGGGTAGGGCTCGCGCGGCGGCTCGGTCGGCACCGAGTTGGAAGTATTGGCCTTCGTCGCGTAGGTCTTCGGAGTCGCGGAACGCTGCAGCGATTGCCACCACGAGCTCGACAGCGAACGCCCCTTCGTTGCCTAGGGCTTCGGGTTCGCCGTTGACGACCCGCTCGATGGCTGTTCGTGCGACTTGTGCGGCGGCGTCGTGCGGACGCATGTGCATGGCGTGCTGTTCGGCGTTGAGGAGTGCGTGCGCGGCGGCCAGGTCGTCGGCGATCTCCGCCGCGGTGGGCGGCTCGTGGTCGTCATGGAAACTCGCTGACCCCCAGTAGCGGTTCTGGAGGCGCAGTACTGTTTGAACCTGCCCTTGTTGGGCGACAGACTCGGCCTGCGCTGCAATTGCTTCGGGCGGCGGCACGACTTGCAGGTAGAGGCGGCCGCCGTCTTTGGTGAGCTGGTATCGGGATTCGTCGAGGTTGGCAGCCCAGTTCAAGACTCGGCCTGATTCGAGACCCTGTCGGACACCGTTGGCGACGAGTTCTTCACCGATACCGCGAAGCTCGGCGCGTCGTTCCTCATCGGCGTGAGTCATGAGCCAAACGGATACTTCTCGTGGCGTCCATTGGCGACGTTCTGGGTGCGTGAGGCCTTCCGAGGAGGCCCGGAATCCGTAATGTTCGCTGGTCGCACGGCTGAACTCGAGGATCCAGACGGCAGGCTCGGCTAGGAAATGGTCGAGCTGGCTGCCGGCCTTTTCGATGTTTCGGGCGAACAGCCCATACAACATCCCTGGGATTGCGAGGTTTTCGCAGCCGTTGAGGAGGTACTCGGCGATGAGCTTTGGGGTGGCGCCCGCATTCAGTAGTGATTCGGCGACGCGTTCCATGGCTTGGAGCGCGCTCATACAGGGGTTCGGGCCGACAGATGTTCCTCGATACCAAGCCCATACGTGGCCGTCACCGACGTATTCGCGGGATTCACCGGTAAGATCAAGCGCGATGCCCGAGGAGCCATCGTCCACCTCGGCCTTGCTGCCGCGCTCGCCTGCGGGTTGTTCGAGCGCGTTGAACGACCGGTTCAGTCGTGAGGTGGTTTTGACTCGGATTCGTGCGGCGTGGTTGAGGATGTTGTTGAGCACTCGGATTGATGTGGTGAGTTGTGCGGCGTTGAACAATTGCCAAAACCCG
The DNA here is from genome assembly GCF_001029515.1 of Micromonospora sp. RV43. Taxonomy (NCBI): domain Bacteria; kingdom Bacillati; phylum Actinomycetota; class Actinomycetes; order Micromonosporales; family Micromonosporaceae; genus Micromonospora; species Micromonospora sp. RV43. Next base: position 12,437 of record NZ_LEKG01000175.1, read on the forward strand.
CCGAAGTAGTACGCGGCAAACGGTGGCCCGAAGCCCATCCAGCGTCCTTGGTGATCACGGATGCCTTCGTCGTGGTAGTCCCAGTCCCAGTCGCCATCGGCGTCCTCGTCGATGTAGTAGGCCTCCATCAGAGCCCCGAGGAGTGCGGGATCGTGCTGAGCGATGCTACGGGCACTGAACGGTGCGTCTACGGCTGGTGCGAGGAAGGCAGGCGCGTCTTCAGCGAGCGTACGCAGGCACGCTTCGATGTCGGCGTTGATGTCGGGTCCGAGCAGCGCCAAGGTTTCGACGAACTCGTCGTCCGTGACCTGGTAATCCAGGACCCTGCGCTGGCGTCGCCGCCTCGCCGGCCGGGCGGGTAGGGCATCCTCGGTTGCCTGCTTCCGCGGGAACTGTGCCCAGAACGCCAGCAGGCGCCCTCGAAGCGCTTCACGCAGTTCGTGGCCCGCTGGCTCATACGCCACGACGAGTGCCTGGAGCCAATTCGTGAGGACTTCGAATGCCTGCTTGGAGATGTTCCAGGGCTCTGCCTGGTCGATCAGGTAGCGTGCGACGGGTGCCCCGAGCGCCGGGTGGACGAAGCCGTCAAAGGAGAACCGCTGTCGTACGATGCGGAGGACTTCGGACAGTTGTAGGTCGTCCGTGCCGGTGTCGACCGTGGTTTTAATGCACTCGTATGCGGCCGGTGTATCGAGGACTGCCTCGATGGGAACGTCCGCCCATCTGGAGCCGTGTGCGCCGGCGATCCTGTGGAAACCCGAGACCAGCCGCCGGAAGGTCCGTTCGGGCTGGCGAGCTGGGTCAACCAGGAGGCCTTTGCATGCGAGGGTGACAGCAGAGAGGGTCCACCTTGGTACGCCGGCGGCCTGGAGTGTGTCGGCGACCTGTCCGGAGCGGACGAGGTGGATGGCAGTTGCGTAGCGGCGCACTTCGTCGTGTGCGAACTGTGGGTGCTGACGGTAGATGTTGGGCGGTGCCAGAAGGTGATCGGCCCGCAAAGCATCGACCGCAGCGGGGTCGAGAGCCCCCGATGCAAGCAGGGCATCCGGCCCAGCCAGTGATGCTGCCGCCAACGCGAGGAGCGTTTCTTCACGTGCCTGTGGTGAGCCCTGGATGCGACGCCCGTCGCCGCGGACGACCTTGCTCCAGATAGCTTCGAGACACTCCCACTCGCTCATCGGGCCGTCGAGTGCGAGACCCGTACGAGAGAGCAGATCAAGTACGACGAGGCGCCTGAGTAGGGACGTGGCGGACAGGTTCCGTAGGAGCCCACGCAGCAGTGGGAATCGTTGCGTGACTCGGGCCAGTTCGTCGTCGTCGAGGGGTTTGACCTCGAACGTTTGGATGGATTGTTGACGGCCGACGCTTAGCTGTTCGCGGACAAACTCGGCTGCGGGGTCTGCGGTTATCGCCACGACTCCCAACCCGGCCTTCCAAGCAGCGTCGAGGAGGTCTCGAAGAAATCCAGCTGACCGTTCCACGGCTGCGTCTGCGGCGTCGACGACCAGGACTCGACTTGGCGCGGATACTTCTGCCACTACCTGGCCGACAGATGCCCCCAGCATGTGCCGGAGCTCGACGGGAGTGCTCGGCAGGTCTCGGAAGTTGACGACGACTGCTTCGAATACCCCGGATTCGGCGGTCTCGAGTTCCCTGATGGCAGAGAGAGTAAGGGCGCTCTTCCCGGTTCCCGAAAAGCCGGTGACGAGCAGTGCACCTCGTTCAGAAGCGACTCGACGGAGTTCGGCCGCGAGGCCTGCACGTCGTTCGGTAAACGGCAGTTCGAGTAGGCCACCGCCGTCAGCGTCAGCGCCGAGGGTGCTTCGTACGGTGCCGAACGCAACGGCTCGGTACTGGTTCAGGACGTCCCACGCCTGTCTGGTGCGCGTGGACGGGACGTCGAGGAGCAGGTGGGTGTCTCTCCGTAACACGTTGAGGTCGACTACGGCCCCCATCGCGTCGTAGCGGCCGGCGTTTACTGCGAGCCGATCACGAAGTCCGACGCCGTCTGCGGTGGGGGCTGCGATGCGGTCCAAGGAGGTGGCGACGGCGGTCCAGTCTGTCTCGTCTGGGCTCTGCAGTCTGAACCCGAGGATGCGAAGCCGTCTAAGGAGTGCCCAGGTCAGCTCCAACACCTCGACTTCAGGGCGTGCCTGATCAAGAGCGGCTGCAACCATCTGGCGCAAGTACTTGTAGCGGCCCCGGACGCTCTGCGACCAGCGGCCTTCGGTTTCTAGGGCAGTGTGGAAGCTCTTGGCGTTGCGGTTTGTTCGGGCGATGTCGCACACCTTGGCGACCTGTTCCCATTCGGTCTTCCATCCTGCGACCGCTACGGCAACGTGTCCGTCAGGGTGTGTGGCCACTTCGTCGAGCAGCGACTTCACCAACTTGACCGTCGGTGGATCGCTGGGGACGAAGTGTGGTGTCGCTCGGCATGCGATGGCGAGCTCGACCTCCCGGTCGCCGGCTACAACGAGGAGGTCGTCGACTGGGTGCGCGGGCCCGGTTTGGAACGCGAGCGACCGGACGGGGAGATCGTTCGTTTCGGTGTGACGGCTGCCGGTGAGCATGCTCCCGAGGTAGGTGACGGCAACGCGGTGGGCAAAGGTAACTCCGCCTCCGCCCGTTGAGTAGGTGTTTGCGCCGGTCGGTGTCGTCGCCGCTGCGTCGGTGGCGGCGGGAGTCTCGTTCGGGCTGTTCATCACATCTCCGGCATGCGCTTCTCACGGCTCCGCTTCGCACAACACTCTAGGGCGGCCGCCCGACACAACCGAAGTCTCTGGTCGCCTCGTCCGAGGCAAGTCACCTCCTGACTGAGGCCGCCGACCGGACATACAAATCGCGGGGGCCGGTCTTGGTCCTAGCCTCGGCCGCCGCGCGCCAGCAAACCGACATCGTCCTGGTTGATGATGACGGCGGACATTAGGTGTGCGCCGGGCCGGTGGCGTGGTTACCACCATGGCTCGTCGACGAAGGCGGTCGTGTATCAATCAATCTCCGTCTCGTTGGTGTTATGGCGGGTGGTGATCCGCTCGTACGCGTCGTGTGCGTGCTGCGGCAGGTGCTCGCGGACCGGTGTGGTGTGGGGCGTCGGGCGGGTGTCGGCTACCGCCTGGACGCGGGCGGTGGTGGCGGCGACGACGTTGGCGAGTGCCGCGTTGCGGCTGGCGGCGCGGCGGGCCTGTTCGGCGGCGGCGGCGAGGCCGGCGTAGCGCGCCGGTAGGGCGCTGTCGTACCAGCGTTTCCATGCCGCGTGCTGGGCGTCAAGGGCGGTGGCGCGTTGGCTGTGCTCGGCGATCTGGTGGTCAAGGCTGGCCAGCTTCTGCTGAAGGCTGCTGACCTGGTCAGCCGCTGCGGCGGTGTGGGTGTGCAGGTCGCGTTGTGCGGTGAGGCGTCGGGTACGTGAGGGGCCGCGATGCCACCAGCGGGGTTGCAACCGTTGCGCGCGCAGCACGGTGTGGCGGTGGGGGGCGTCGGCCGCGGCGAGCAACTGGGTGAGGTCGTGACGGTGGTGTTCGGTGTCGGTGAGGGCGCGGTAGGTGGCGCGCAGCTCGTCGGCGACGTAGGCAGGTGCGGTGCCGTCGATGTCGCGTTGCGCGGTGATGAGGCGGGTGAGTTCGGCGTCGGGTGCGGTGGTGAGCTTGCCGGCGAGGGCGGCGGCGCCGAGGACGAGTCGGGCCCGGTGCCAGGCGTTCCAGCGGGTGATGTCGCTGGTGCGGGGCTCGGGTCCGATGGGGTGGTCACCGATCAGCTGATAGGTGTCCCGGTAGGCGGCGACGACTTCGGCGCGGGTGAGCCATTGTTGGCGGCCGAAGTCGTCGGTGGGGATGTCGCCGAGGGCGAGGCTCCAGGCGGGTCGGGTCTGTGCGGCGAGGTGCGCGAGTGCTTCGGCGCGGCGGCCGCAGATGGCGGCGACCTGGCGAAGCGCGCCACCGATGTCGCCGGTGAGGTCGGCCGGGAGGCGGTCGGTGTGGGTGCGCCAGTGTTCTGGGCGTTCGGCGACGGCGGGGTCGGCGGTGGCTCGTTGCATGAGGCGGTCGATGCGCCAGATGAGGACGGCGGCGATGTCGTCTGCGGTGTCGAGTTCGCGTACTCGGATGACGCGGCGGAGGATGTCGCGGGGTTCGTGGCCGGCGGCGGCGTAGGTGGTGAGTCGGTTGATGAGCGCTGGTAGGGCGAGGTCGTGGGCGAGCCGGTCGGCGAGGGCGGGGCCGCTGAGTTGGCGGACGATGGCGAGGTGTTCGGGGATGCGGGCGCGGGCGGTGAGGTCGTCGTAGATGGGCGTCCAGGTGTGCAGGGCGTCGGCGTCGGCCCAGAGCTGCTGTTCGGTTTCGGTGGCGGAGCGCTCGGGTGCGCTGCGGCGCATGATGTCGGCGAGAACGGCGACGCGGGCGG
>NZ_LEKG01000176.1:0-16678 GCF_001029515.1 Micromonospora sp. RV43
GTTCACGCTCAACGGCACGGTCTGCACCGGCGGCGGGGTGCTCGTGCCGCCGGTGCAGACCGTGCCGTTGAGCGTGAACGACGTGGGGCTCGGGTTCGACCCGGTCCACGAGCCGTTGAAGCCGATCGTGGTGCTCGCGCCGGTGCCGAGCGCGCCGTTGTAGTCCAGGCTGCGCGCGGTGACCGCCGAGCCGCTCTGCTGCCAGGTGGCCGACCAGCCCTGGACCACGCGCTGGCCGCCGTCGGGGAAGGTGAAGCCCAGCGTCCAGTTGCTCACCGGGTCGCCGAGGTTGCGCACCGCCACTGTCGCGGTGAAGCCGCCTTGCCAGGAGTTGGTGGTGTAGGTGACGGCGCAGCCGGTCGCCGCCATCGCGTCCGGCGAGGGCAGGACGGCCGTCGCCGCCAGCGCGAGCGCGCCGACCGCGCCGCCGACGAGCAGGTGCCGCCGGGACGGGCGGGGAATCGAGAACATGCGGGAAGGTCCCATCGTCTGGATGGTGAACGGACGGTGCCCGTCGTGAACCTGCCCGGAAAGCCCGACGCGGCGGCCTGGGGGAGCGCTCCCACGGCCGAGCGTAGAGGTGGATGCCGATGCGTGCAACAGTCGCCGCTCAGCGGCCGCCGCGCCGCCCGCCGTAGAGCCGCAGCGCGTTGCAGACGTCGAACACACCCGGCACGTCCCAGGCCAGCTCGGCGGCGACCAGGCGCGTCTCCGGGTCGGCCACCAGGCCGGCGAGGATGACCACGCGGTTCTGCACGGTCACTGTGATCTGCTGCCGGCGGGTGGTCCAGTCGGCGCTGAGCCGCTGCGCGACGAGCGACGCGAGCCGGGCGTCCGCGTCGTCGGGCTCCGGTCCGCCGCCGGTGTACGGGAACTCGGGGTACGGCCAGGGCATCACCACGGGGAGGGCTCCTTCTGTTCGGTCAGGACCGGTTGCCGGGTTGCGGGGCCCGGCGCCGGGACGCGGCCGTCGACGACTGTGAAGACGCCGTCGAGCCGCATGGTGTGCAGCACGGTGAGCACGAACCGCGACGGGGACAGCAGGCACAGCCGGCGGCCGTCGCGCCGGGCGTCCTGGTGTGCGCGCACCAGCAGGCTGAGCCCGGCGGAGTCGATCACCTCCAGGCCGGACAGGTCGACCAGCTCCATGTCGTCGCGGAGGGAACGCTCGTCGAGAGCGCGGCGGACCGCCGTGGCCGGGTCGAGGTCGTGGGCGGCCGGGGTGCCGGCGACCTGTTCCAGCTCGTCCAGGCCCAGACCGTCGTCGGCGATGGCCGCCCGGGCGCTGCACCGGGGGCAGTGATGCGGTCCGGACGCGAACGGCGAGCCGACCCAGTCGTGCTCGAACACGAGCGTCCACACCACCTCGGCGTCGGGCAGCGTGGCGCCGGTGCCGGTGACGCTGTCGCCGCAGGCGTCGCAGATGAGCATCATGAGGTGGTCCGCGGGAACGACGGTCACACCTCCTCCTTCCGCCGGCCGCCCGTACCGGGCGGCGTCTGCCCCTCCGCCTCCGGCCGGCCCGCGGCGACCACCGCCAGCACGACCGCCACGGCGGCGAAGCCGGTCTGCACCATCAGCGGCAGCACGGGCGATCCGTCGGTGCGGTGGTCCACCAGCCCGACCACGATCGCGCCGAGCAGCGCGGACGCCACGCCGAGCGCGAGTGTCAGCCACACCGGGACGGCCTTGCGCCCCGGCAGGACGAGGCGTCCCAGCCCGCCGACGGCCAGACCCACCACGAGCGCTCCGACGAGCGTGCTGCCGGTCACCACTCCTCCTCAGCGTGATGCGGACGCGACCCGGGCCCGGCCGCGGGCGGCCGGACGGGGCGTGTCGACGACGGGTACGGCGCCGAGCCCGGAGTTCTCCAGGATGCGCCGGATCCGCGGATGTGGATTGCTCAGCGTGAGCAGGCCGCCCTGCCGCGCCAGCCGGCGGTGCACGTCCAGCAGCAGCGCGACGGCGGCGGCGTCCACATGCCGGCACCCGGCGAGGTCGATCGTCAGCTCGCGGGGCCGTAGCGCGAGGATGCGGTCCAGCACGTGGGCGACCTCGGGCAGCCCGGCGAGGTCCAGCTCGTCGGTGATGTCCACGCGCACGTGCGGCACGGCGGACTCCGGCGGGGACGGCAGGCTGGCAGGCATCTGGTCGCTTCCGTGGTGGGATCGGGTCAGACCCCACTCTGCGCAGGGATCTTGGAGGTCACCGGACGGTTGTATGACGGTTCGATGACAAAAACCACGAACGGCCCACGCGATTGGGCGACCCGTGCCGGGCCGGTCATGATGCCCATATGACGGCCGTACTGGTGATCGAGGACGACGACCGCATCCGGCTCGCGCTGCAGCTCGCCCTGGAGGAGGAGGGCTACGAGGCGTACGGCGCGCCGACCGCCGAGGACGGCCTGCGCCGGCAGCGGGAGAAGCCGGCGGACTACGTGCTCGTCGACCTGATGCTGCCCGGCATGAACGGGTTCGACTGCATCCGTCAGCTGCGCCGCGACGACGACGTGCCGGTCGTGGTGATCAGCGCCCGCGACGACACCCACGACATCGTCGCCGCGCTGGAGGCGGGCGCCGACGACTACGTGGTGAAGCCGGTCGCGATCAAGGAGCTGTCCGCCCGGCTGCGGGCGCTGCGCCGGCGCGTACGCACGGTGGCCGGGCCGGTGCCCGCCCAGTTCTTCGGCGACCTGGAGATCAGCGCGGAGGCCGGCGAGGTGCGGCGCTCGGGACAGCCGGTGCCTGTCACCCGCACCGAGTTCCGGCTGCTCTGCGAGCTGGCCGAGCACGCCGGGCGGGTGCTGTCGCGCCAGCAGCTGCTCAGCCGGGTCTGGGGCTACGAGACCGGCGACGAGCGGCTCGTCGACGTGCACGTGGGCCGGCTGCGGCAGAAGATCGAATCCGACCCGGCCAACCCGCGCCACCTGGTCACGCTGCGCGGCCTCGGCTACAAGCTCCAGCGATGACCCGGCCCGGCCTGCGCGCCCGGGTCACCGCGGCGTTCGCCGTCGGAGCGTTGCTGCTGTCCGCGCTGATGGCCCTCTTCTCGTACGACCTGACCCGGCGCTCGCTGCTCGACGAGCGGGAGCGCACCGCGGTACGGGCCGCCTACTACGACGCCGCCGTGGTCCGCTCCGGCCTGGACACCGGCACCCCGGACGTGGTGGCCGTGCTGCGCTCGCTCGACACCGGCAGCGCGCGCCGCCCGCTGCTGCACCTGCCCGACGGCTGGTACGCCCGTACCGCGGACGTGGGCGCCAGCTCGGTGCCGGTGGAGTTGCAGCGCGTGGTGGCCGACGGCAAGCCCGCGGTGCAGCGGATCCGGCTCGACGGGCAGCCCGTGCTGCTTGTCGGCGTGCCGCTGCCCGGCGCGCTCGGCTACTACGAGCTGACCTCGCTGCGGGAGGTCGAGGAGACGTTCCAGGTGGTGGGCCTGGCACTGATCGCCGTGGCGATCATGGTCGCCGGGGCGGGCGCGGCGCTCGGCTGGTACGCCACCCGGCACAGCCTGCGGCCGCTCACCGCGGTCGCCGACGCGGCGGAACGGATCGCGGCCGGCGACTTCGCCACCCGGCTCGACCCGACCACCGATCCCGACCTCACCCGCCTGTCCAGCTCGTTCAACGAGATGGTCGACAAGCTGGTGCACCGCATCGAGCGGGACCGGCGCTTCGCCGCCGACGTGAGCCACGAGCTGCGCTCGCCGTTGCAGACCCTGGCCGCCGCCGCGAGCGTGCTCCACCGCCGCCGGGAGCACCAGGACGAACGCACCGCGACCGCGGCGGGCCTGGTCGCCGACGAGGTGACCCGGTTCCAGCGCCTGGTCGACGATCTCATCCAGCTTGCCCGCACCGAGCAGCCGGCGCACCGCGAGACGGTCGACGTGCTGGAGCTGGCCCGGACCGTCTGCCGGGAGCGGTCGCTGCCGGAGAGCCTGGTGACGGTCGAGGGTGACGCCCCGCGCCTGTGGTGGGTCGACCGGCGCCGGTTCGCCCAGACGCTGCTGAACCTGGTGGAGAACGCCGAGCGGTACGGCGGCGGGCCGGTCGCCGTACGCCTCGGCGGGAGCGACGGCGTGGGCGTGCTGGAGGTCGACGACGACGGTCCGGGTGTACCGCCCGGTGACCGCGAGATCATCTTCGACCGGTTCGTGCGGGGGCGGGCGGCGCACGACCGGGCCGGCACCGACGGCACCGGTCTCGGGCTCGCGCTTGTGGCGCAGCACGCCGCCGCGCACGGCGGTACGGCCGCGGTGCTGGACCGCGAGCCCGGCGCCCGGTTCCGGGTCGAGCTGCCCGGAGCGCTGCGATGAGCCGCCGGCGGCTCCTGCCCGCCCTGCTCGCGGCCGTGCTGCTGGCCGGCTGCGGGGTGCCGGTGGACGACGAGCCCCGCCTGGTGCAGACGCCACCGGGCGCGTTCCCCACCCCCACGGTGTCCTCGACCGCCGACGGCGACGGGCGGGTGGACGAGCCGTTCTGCTTCGTCCGGGACGACGGGCTGGTCGTGGTCAAGCGCCGGGTGGACGGGCTGCCGGAGGTGGATGCGCACCTCCAGCACCTGCTGGCCGGTCCGGACGGCGGCGAGCGCCGTCAGGGACTGGCCACGGCGCTGCCCGGCACGGTCGCGGTGGCCGGGGCGACGCTGGCCGGCACGCTCGCCACGGTCGACGTACGCCAGGCCGGGGAGGAGACCGGCCGCAACGACGAGGTGCTGGCCTTCGGGCAGATCGTGTGCAGCCTCACTCAGCGGCCCGACGTGTTCAGCGTGGCCTTCCGCCGGGACGGTCAGCCGCTGGAGGTGCCACGCGCGGACGGGAGCCTCTCCGCGCTGCCGCTCACCGCCGCCGACTACCGGCCGCTGTTACCTCGCTGACACCCTTCCTTGCCGCTGTGTCCGTATATGAACCGAAATCTCCATCGTCCGTTCGGTTGATTTGGTGGTGACCTTTGGTCTAGTGTGGCTGGCACGACCGGTGTGGGAGGCCACCCGTTCTCCGAGGACAGGAAGGGCAGCATGACCACGATGACCATGGGATCGACCGCCACCGAGGTGCACCGCGCGCCGCAGACGGGCGAGGAGACCCGCGCCAGCGAGCTGATCGCGGCGCTCGCCGCACTGCCGGCCGACCACCCGCAGCGGGCCGCCCTGCGCAACCAGGTCATCGAGGCGTGGCTGCCGCTGGCGAACCACCTGGCCGCCCGCTACAGCGGTCGCGGCGAGCCGGCCGGTGACCTGGCCCAGACCGCGGCGCTGGGCCTGATCAAGGCGGTGGACCGGTTCGACGCCTCGCGCGGTGTCGACTTCGCCGGCTTCGCCATCCCGACCATCCTCGGCGAGATCAAGCGGCACTTCCGCGACCGCACCTGGAACATCCGGGTTCCGCGGCGCCTCCAGGAGCTGCGGCTGCGCATCTCCGAGGCCAACAGCACGCTGACCCAGACGCTCAACCGGGCCCCGACCGTCGCCGACATCGCCGCCCACCTCGACGTCACCGAGGAAGAGGTGCTGGAGGGCCTGGAGGGCGCCCGCGCGTACAACGCGGTCTCGCTGTCCACCCCGATCGGCGACGGCGACAGCGCCACCGAGCTGGGCGACACGCTCGGCACCGAGGACAACGAGTACGAGCTGGCCGACCTGCGCGCCTCGCTCGGCCCGGCGCTCGCCACGCTCGACGAGCGGGAGCAGAAGATCCTCACGCTCCGCTTCTACGGCAACCTGACCCAGAGCGAGATCGCCGCCCGGGTCGGTGTCTCCCAGATGCACGTGTCCCGGCTGCTCGCCCGCGCCCTGACCAAGCTGCGCGGCCAGCTCACCGAGGCCTGATCGACCCTTGACGCGACCCCCGCCGGCCCGTCCGGCGGGGGTCGCGTCGTGTCACCAGCGCGAGGGCGGGGGCGGCGGCACCACCGGCGGCCGGTCGTCGCAGGTGATGGTGTTCGGCAGCAGCCACGGGGCCAGCCACCCGCCGTCGTTGCCACCCAGATCGGTCAGGGCGAACTCCGACCCGGCGGGTGTGAAGTGGAACGACCCGCAGTTGTTCACGCCGACCGCGCCCACGTTGCGGGCGTCGACGTTCGCGAAGCTCGCCCCGCCCGCCGTACGCGCGCTGACCACCGACGTGCCGGTGCCGTCGACCCGGATGTCGCGGAAGCGGACGTTGTCGATGCGGACGCTGTCCTTCACCGGCCAGTCGCTGACCAGCATGATCGCGTTGTAGGTGCTGTCCAGGTACGCGTCGCCGGTCACCTGGATGTCGGCGGCGTCGATGCTGCGGTCCAGCGCGTAGAACCAGATCGCGCCGAGGCCGATGTTCCAGTTCAGGTCGTACGTGCCGGCCCGCACAGTGGTGTTGCCGGTGATCCGCAGTCGGCCGGTGAACGGCTCGGCCCCGAACCGGGAGCCCACCTGGATCGCGCTGCCCTCGCGTACCGGGTCGGCGATCAGGTTGTGCGCGACGGTCAGGTCGGTGCCGCCGTACAGCGCGATGCCGTTGGCGAGCACCGGCGACTGCACCGTGTTGTAGGCGAACGTGTTCGACGCGTTCGCCGTACCCTCCGACCACATCGCCAGCGCGTCGTCGCCGCTGTTGCGGACCACCGAGTTCGTCACCGACGAGTGCGTGACGCCGGTGTGGAAGTTCAGCCCGTCGGCGATCTGGTCGGCGATCACCGTGTTCGTGACCCGCAGGCCGGTCATCGGCCCGTCGAACCACATGCCGACCTTCGTGTGGTGCAGGTAGAGGCCGTCGATGGTGCTGTGGTTCAGCGCCCCGCCGACGGCGTTCACCTGGTCGGTGTCGATCCGCTCCCGCACGTCGCCCTCGATCGCGAAACCGGACAGGTGCACGTCGCTGCTGCCGCCGTCGGCGGCGTCGCGGCCGTAGAAGCCGACACCCGTGTGGCGGGAGCCGTCGGGCGCCGGGGTGTCCAGGGCGACCTCGCGCCCAGGCACGATCGTGTACCAGCTCCCGGCCCCGGCGATCGTCACGTCGTCGACGATTATGTGCCGGTTGACCTGGTAGGTGCCCGGCGGCAGGTAAAGCGGGCGGTCCACCCGGCGGGCGTACGCGATCGCGCGGTCGAACGCGTCGGCGGACTCCCGGCGGCCGGTCGGGTCGGCGCCGAAGGACAGCGCGTTCACCGCGCGGGGGACCACGCGGGGCGGCGCGACCAGGTGCGCGTCCACCAGGTCGATCACCGTCCACGCGGCGGCCGTACCGCGCGGCGCGGTCAGCCGGACCACCTCGCCGGCCCGATGGGTACGGCCGAGCAGCAGGCGCTGCTCGTCGTAGAAGTGGTGCGGCCGGAACGGCTTGCTGATCACCGGCGCGGGCGTGGTGGCGGCCGGGACGCAGGAGCACTCGGTGATCCACCAGTCCGGGTGCAGCAGGTCGGCGCCGGGATCGTTTGTGAACGGGTACTGGTTGTAGAGCCAGGCGTACTGCGAGGTCAGCGTCATGGTGCGGGCGGGCGCGTGCCCGACTGACACCCGCAGCGGCGCGGTGATCCCGCCGCCGCCCGGCGCGTCCGGGATGCTGTAGCGCACGGTCAGCGCGTTCGTGGCCCGGGGGAGCGTGAGTTCGACGTACTGGCCGGGCAGCAGGCGTACGGCCCGGCGGCCGGACGCCTCACCGGCGAGTGTGTACGCCGACCGGTCCGGCCCGATCATGGCGCCGGTGGTCCGGCCGTGTTCCGCCTCCTGTTCGACGTAGTCCACAGTCGCACCGCGACCGGCGACGAGCGCGGGGTCGAGCCCGGCGCGGGTCACCACGGGAGCCGGTCCGCGCGGCGGGCCCGCAGTGGCGGCACCGGGCGGTACGAGCAGGGCGGCGGCGACGAGCGCCGCCGCGAGGATCCTCGGCACGCTCCGCGACATCGGAGCACCCACTTTCTCGGGGGACGGGTGGCCTCGGCGGCGCAGGCCATCGACAAGGTTCCTCATGTTATTCCGGTGCTCTGTTGCCTTTCAAGCATCAATCTGCTCGCATCTTTCGGACCGCTTGCCTCCGCACGCGGCAAGAACCGACCACTTCGGCTGTTCATTTCTTGCAAGAATCCGACGTACGATTGCCGCCGTGACGAAGCGCCTGACCGAGGTGGCCCGCAAGGCGGGCGTCAGCGAGGCGACCGTGAGCCGGGTGCTCAACGGCCGCGGCGGCGTGTCCGAGGCGACCCGGACCGCCGTGCTGACCGCCCTCGACGTGCTCGGATACGAGCGCCCGACGAAACTGCGCGGCGAGCGTGCCCGCCTGGTCGGCCTGGTGCTGCCGGAGTTGCAGAACCCGATCTTCCCGGCCCTGGCCGAGGTGGTCACCGGCTCCCTCGCCCAGCGCGGCTTCACCCCGGCGCTCTGCGCCCGCACCATCGGCGGCGTGCCGGAGTCCGGATACGTGGAGATGCTGCTCGACCACCAGGTCAGCGGCGTCATCTTCGCCGGTGGCTCGTATGCCCTCGCCGACGCCTCGCACGAGCACTACCGGCGCCTGACCGACCGTGGCCTGCCCGTGGTGCTCGTCAACGCCGGCGTCGAGGAGCTGGGCTTCCCGCGGGTGTCCACTGATGACGCGGTCGCCGTCGAGCAGGCGTACGGGCACCTGCGCTCCCTCGGCCACGAGCGGATCGGCATGGTGCTCGGCCCGGCCGACCACGTGCCCTCGCGCCGCAAGCTCGACGCCATGGTCCGGGCGGCCGGCTGGGGCGAGGACCGGTCCCTGGTGGAGCGGTCCAGCTTCTCCATGGAGGGGGCGCGGGTCGCGGCCACGAAGCTGATCGAGCGCGGCGCCACCGGGATCGTCTGCGCCAGCGACGTGCTGGCGCTGGGCACCATCCGGGCCGCCCGCCGCCTGGGCTGCGCCGTACCGGCCGACGTCTCGGTGGTCGGCTTCGACGACTCGGCGTTCATGACCTGCACCGATCCGCCGCTGACCACTGTGCGGCAGCCGATCGAGACGATGGGCCAGGCCGCTGTGGACCTCCTGGTGACCCAGATCGAGGGCGCCGGCGTGCTGCACGACGAGCTGCTGTTCGAGCCCGAGCTGGTGGTACGCGGCTCCACCGCCCCCGCCCCTCGCCGCTGACCCCCGGCGGCTTCCGCCGCCTCGCCCTGCCCCGCCGCGCCACGTCCGTCGATCTTGGAGTAATGGCGCCCGGAATGCGGCCTACTTCCGTTATCTGAGGTGCCACAACTCCAAGATCGACGGACGGCCCGCGCCGCAGTCGAGTTCTTGCATTCTTGCGTCCGCATCTTGCTGAGTTCGGTTCGCGTCGCTACAGTGACTCCACTCACACCTGACCCGGGGCGCGGTTTCCGGAGGCAGGGCGCGCGCCGGTTGCCGTTCCACCACCTGAGGGCAGCCGCGCGGTCACCGCACATCAGTGAAGGCCATGGATACACCCGTTCCCGAAGGGATGGACAGATGTCCGTACCGCAGTATCGGAAGGTCGCGGCGCTCGCGCTCGCGGCCGGCCTCGGGCTCAGCCTTGCGGCGTGCTCCACCAAGAGCGACGACAGCAGCGACGCCGGCGGCAAGGTCACCATCACCGTCGACTGCCAGCCGGTCGGCGCGCAGAAGGAACTGTTGAAGAACTGGAACGACGACGTCGCCGAGTTCCAGCGGCAGAACCCGGACATCGTCGTCAAGAGCGTCAGCGTCGGCGAGCAGTGCAACAACCCGCCGGACTTCACCGCCCGCCTCGCCGGCGGCACCGTCACCGACGTGTTCTACGGCTACATGACCGACCTGCAGCAGGTGCTGGACTCCGGTCAGGCGATGGACATCGGCCAGTACGCCACCAAGGACACCATCCCCACCTGGGACAGCGTCGACCCGGCGCTGAAGGAGGTCTTCACCGACGGCGGCAAGCTCTACGCCGTACCGGTGAAGAACTACTCGATGGGCCTGATCTACAACAAGGCGCTGTTCCAGCGGGCCGGGCTCGACGTGAACAACCCGCCGAAGACCTGGCCCGAGGTGCGGGCCGCGGCCAAGAAGATCTCCGCGCTCGGCGACGGCATCGCCGGGTACGCCGAGTACAGCGCCGGCAACACCGGCGGCTGGCACTTCACCTCGCTGCTCTACTCCCAGGGCGGCCAGGTGCTCAGCGCCGACGGCAAGAAGGCCGACTTCAACAACGCGATGGGCAAGCAGGTCCTGCAGAACCTCAAGGACATGCGGTACGGCGACAACAGCATGGGCAGCCGGCAGCTGCTCCAGTGGGGTGACCTGCTCACCAACGCCGGCGCCGGCAAGGTCGGCATGTTCATCGGCGCGCCGGACGCGACCCAGGCGATCGTGAGCCAGTTCCAGGGCAAGTACCAGGACTGGGCGATGGGTCCGCTGCCCGGCCAGGACGGGCCGGCCAAGGCCACGCTCGGCGGCGGCGAGGGTTACTTCTTCAAGAAGGGCCTGAGCCCGGAGCAGGTCAAGGCCGGTCTGAAGTGGCTCGCCTACCAGAAGCTGACCCCTGGCAAGGGCCAGTTCGACTACGTGCGCGCCAAGCCGCAGAACTACCCGGTCGGCCTGCCCCAGCCGCTGCTGTTCACGAACGGCAGCGACGCGCAGAAGCAGGAACTGGAGCTGCGCAAGGCCAACGCGAACGTGGACACCACCAACTTCGCGGTCTTCGAGGCCAACCCGGTGCCGATCAAGGGGGAGCCGCGCAACGCCCAGGCCGTCTACGCGGTGCTCGACGCCGCGATGTCCGGGGTGCTGACCAACCCGAACGCGAACATCGACGCGCTGCTCAAGACCGCCGAGGACAAGGTCAACCAGCTTCTGGCCGCGCAGAGCTGACCCGACCGGAGGTGGGGCCGGCGCACCGGCCCCACCTCCCCGAGCACCGCAGGAGTCGCCTTGGCGCTCACCACCGCCCCCGGTGCCACCCGCCGTCCCGGCCCCGCCGCGCCGAAGCCGTCGCGTACCGCCGGACGCCGCGCCGGACTCGGCCGCAAGGTCCGGGACAACCTCACCGGGCACGCGTTCCTCATCGGCGCTGTCGTCTGCTTCGCCGTCTTCTCCTGGTACCCGATGGTCCGCGGCGTCGTGATGAGCTTCCAGCGCACCCGCCGCGGTGAGACCACCTGGGTGGGCTGGGACAACTACAGCCGGATCATCGCCGATCCGAGCTTCTGGACCGCCTGGAAGAACACGTTCGTCTTCACCGGCCTGGCGCTCGTCCTCGGCTACCTGGTGCCGTTCTTCGTGGCGATCCTGCTCAACGAGCTGCGCCACGCGAAGGGCTACCTGCGGGTGCTCGTCTACCTGCCGGTGATGCTGCCGCCGGCGTCCGCGCTGTTCCTGTTCAAGTTCTACGCGTACGACCCGAGCGAGGCGGGGCTGTTCAACGCGATCCTCACCGCGCTGGGACTGCCCACGTCGGAGTGGATGCAGTCGCCCACGATGACGATGCCGGCCATGGTGATCGCGTCGACCTGGATGAACATGGGCGGCGCCGTGCTGATCTACCTGGCCGCGCTGCAGAACATCCCCGGCGAGCTGTACGAGGCCGCCGAGATCGACGGTGCCGGGGTGTGGCGGCGAATCCTGCACGTGACGGTCCCGCAGACCCGGCTGATCCTCGCGCTGCTGGCGATGCTCCAGATCGTCGCCACCATGCAGCTGTTCATCGAGCCGCTGATCCTCGCCAACGGCGCCGGTACGCAGGACTCGGCGACCTCCGTGGCGTACCTGATCTACCAGCACGGGTTCTTCCAGAACGACCTCAACGGCGCCGCCGCGCTCGGCGTGATCATGCTGGTGGTGCTGGCCGGGTTCTCCGCCGTCTACCTGCGACTGACCGCGAGACAGGACTAGGACATGGCCGCCGACCTCACCACCCGTACCCTCGTCTCCCACGCCCAGCTGCGGCGCGGTCGCAGCCGCGTCCTCTACTGGCTCGTGCTCTCCGTGGTCGTGGCCGGGTTCACGCTGGTGTTCCTCGGCCCGCTGTACTGGATGGTCACCGGCGCGCTGAAGTCCGGCCAGGAGATCGCCCAGACGCCGCCGTCGCTGTTCCCGCGCGACCCGCAGCCGGGCAACTACGTCGACGCCTGGAACAACCTGGATCTCGCGAAGCTGCTGTTCAACACGTTCTACTACGCCACCGGCGCGGTGGTGTTCCAGCTCGTCCTCGACACCGCGGCGGCGTACGCGTTGTCGAAGCTGCGCCCGGTGCTGGGCAAGCTGATCCTCGGCATGATGCTGGCGACGCTGATGATCCCGGCGATGGTGCTGATCGTCCCGCAGTACGTCACGGTGATCGACCTGCCGATCGTGCACGTCAACCTGCTCGACTCGCCGTTCGCGATCTGGCTGCCGCTGGTGGCGAACGCGTTCAACATCTTCCTGCTGAAACGGTTCTTCGACTCGATCCCGGAGGACCTGATGGCAGCCGCCGTGATGGACGGCGCCACCCCGCTGCGCACGCTCTGGTCGATCGTCCTGCCGATGTCCCGCCCGATCCTCGGCGTCGTGGCGATCTTCGCGGTGACGGCGGTCTGGAAGGACTTCCTCTGGCCGAAGCTGGTCATGCCGTCGCCGGAGACGCGGACCGTCAGCGTCGGCATCTACGCCTTCGCCGGCGGCACCCCGATGAACGTGGTCATCGCCGCGTCGGTGATCGCCGCGATCCCCACAGTCGTGCTGTTCCTGATCTTCCAGCGCAACATCATGTCCGGCCTGACCACAGGCGGCCTCAAGGGCTGACCCCGCGCCACCGCCCGCACCCGGGCCGCGAGCCCGCCGCAGCAGAACCGACCCGCAGAAAGCAGGTGCCCGTGTCCATGGCCGACAACAGCCCGTGGTGGCGCTCCGCGGTGATCTACCAGGTCTATCCGCGCAGCTTCGCCGACGGCGACGGCGACGGGATCGGCGACGTCGCCGGCATCCGGTCCCGCCTGGATCACCTCGCCGCGCTCGGCGTCGACGCCATCTGGTTCAGCCCCTGGTACCCGTCGCCGATGGCCGACGCCGGCTACGACGTGTCCGACTACCGCGACATCGACCCGGTCTTCGGCACCCTCGCCGAGGTGGAGGCACTGATCGCGGAGGCGCACGCGCTCGGCATCCGCAGCATCGTCGACGTGGTGCCCAACCACTGCTCCGACGCGCACCCCTGGTTCCGGGCCGCGCTCGCCGGCGGGCCGGGCGCGCCCGAGCGGGACCTGTTCTGGTTCCGCGCCGGCCGGGGACCGGGTGGCGACCTGCCGCCCACCGACTGGACCGGCGAGTTCGGCGGCCCCACCTGGACCCGCACCACCGACCCGGACGGCACCCCCGGCGACTGGTACCTGCACCTGTTCGCCCCGCAGCAACCCGACCTCAACTGGGACCACCCCCGGGTCCGCGCCGAGTTCGAGGACATCCTGCGCTTCTGGTTCGACAGAGGCGTGGACGGCATCCGCATCGACTCGGCCGGGCTGCTCGTCAAGGACGGCACGCTGCCCGAGGTGCGCCCGGACCGGCCGCACCCGTTCCGCGACCAGGACGGCGTGCACGACGTGTACCGCGCCTGGCGGCGCATCGCCGACTCGTACCCGGGCGGGCGGGCCCTGGTCGGCGAGGTGTGGCTGCCCGACCGGCAGCGGTTCGCGAACTACCTGCGCCCGGACGAGCTGCACACCGCGTTCAACTTCGACTTCCTCGGCTGCGCCTGGGACGCCACGTCACTGCGGGAGAGCATCGACGGCACGCTCGCCGCGCACGCCCCGGTCGGCGCGCCGGCCACCTGGGTGCTGTCCAACCACGACGTCACCCGTCACGTCACCCGGTACGGCCGCGCCGACACCCGGTTCAGCTTCGCCGCCAAGCGCGAGGGCATCCCCACCGACCTGGAACTGGGCACCCGCCGCGCCCGCGCCGCCGCGCTGCTGTCCCTCGCACTGCCTGGCGCCGCCTACGTCTACCAGGGCGAGGAGCTGGGGCTCTGGGAGGTCGAGGACATCCCGTACGAGTTGCGGCAGGACCCGATGTGGGAGCGGTCCGGGCGGGTCGACCCCGGCCGCGACGGCTGCCGGGTGCCGCTGCCCTGGCAGGGCGACACCCCGCCGTTCGGGTTCAGCCCCGACGGCGCGACTGCCGCGCCGTGGCTGCCGCAACCGGCCGACTGGAAGGACCGCACGGTCCGCGCCCAGACCGGCGATCCGCACTCGATGCTGGAGCTGTACCGGGCCGCGCTGACGCTGCGCCGCGCCGAACCCGCGCTCGGCGACGGCACGCTCACCTGGCTGCCCGCACCGGACGGCGTGCTCGCGTTCGCCCGCGAACCCGGCTTCACCTGCCTGGTCAACCTCGGCGACGCAGCGGTGCCGCTGCCCGCGCACGACCGGCTGCTGCTGGCCAGCGGCCCACTCGACGACGACCGGCTGCCACCGGACACCGCGGTCTGGCTGCGTACCCGATCGGCCTGACCGCGGCGCCGGCGGTCCCGTCCCGCCGCCGGCGCCGCGACACCGGCGGCCCGTCCCGGCCGCCACCACGCGACACACCTGGGGAGGAGGAAGGAGAGGCAACGCCGCACGGGGGGATCTGGCCACCGACGAAAGGGAGCACACCCCGCATGGCCGAGCACCGCACCGAGCACCGCACCGCGCACCGCCACCGCAGCACCGGCGTGGCCGCCCTCGCCGCCGCCGCGCTCGCCGCCTCGACACTCGTCGTCGTGGCGCTCACCACGACCGCCGCCCCGGCGCGTGCCGCCGGACTGTCCCCGTTCGACATCACCGGACGCGGCGCCACGGTGCCGTTCCGGGAGCAGGAGGCCGAACAGGCCGCCCACACCGGCACGAAGATCGGCCCCGACCGGCGCTACGGCACGCTGCCGTCCGAGGCGTCCGGCCGGGAGGCGGTCACGCTCGACGCCGTCGGCGAGTACGTCGAGTTCACGCTCACCGCCCCGGCCAACGCGGTCACGTTCCGGTACAGCCTGCCGGACAACGCCGCCGGCACCGGCCGCGACGCCACCATCGACCTGCGCGCCAACGGCGCGCTGGTCAAGGCGGTGCCGGTCACCTCCCGGTACGGCTGGTACTACGGCGGCTACCCGTTCAACAACAACCCGGGCGACACCAACCCGCACCACTTCTACGACGAGACCCGGACCATGTTCGGCACCACGTACCCGGCCGGCACGAAGATCCGCCTCCAGGTCTCCTCGACCGCCCAGTCACCCACGTTCACCATCGACCTGGCCGACTTCGAGCTGGTCGGCGCGCAGATCACCAAGCCGTCCGGCGTGCTGGACGTGGTGACCGACTTCGGCGCCGACCCCACCGGCGCCACCGACTCGACGGCGAAGTTCCAGGCCGCGGTGGACGCCGGCAAGGCACAGGGCCGGGCGGTGTGGATCCCGGCCGGCACGTTCACGCTCTGGGACCACGTGGTGGTCGACGGCGTGACGCTGCGCGGCGCCGGCCCCTGGTACTCGGTGCTCGGCGGCCGGCACCCCACCGACCGCAAGCGCGCCGCCGGCATCTACGGCAAGTACGTGCCGGGCGGCGGCTACTCCGGCGAGATCCGCCCGCACGAGGCCGGCGGACCCAGCCGCAACGTCACGCTGCGGGACTTCGCCGTCATCGGCGACATCCGGGAACGCGTCGACGAGGACCAGGTCAACGCCATAGGTGGCGCGATGACGAACTCGGTGGTGGACAACCTGTGGTTGCAGCACACCAAGGTCGGCGCCTGGATGGACGGTCCGATGGACAACTTCACCATCCGCAACAGCCGCATCCTCGACCAGACCGCCGACGGGGTGAACTTCCACTGGGGCGTCACCAACTCCACGGTCACCAACACGTTCGTCCGCAACACCGGTGACGACGCGCTGGCCATGTGGGCGCAGAGCGTGCCCAACGTCGGCAACTCCTTCACCCGCAACACCATCGGCGTGACGATCCTGGCCAACCACCTGGTCACGTACGGCGGGCGGGACATCACCATCGCCGACAACGTCACAGCCGACTCGGTCACCAACGGCGGCGGCATCCACGTGGCGAACCGCTATCCGGGCGTCACCGGGCCGACCGCCGTGTCCGGCACCATCACGGTGGCCCGCAACACCCTGATCCGCAACGGCAACTCCGACTACAACTGGCAGTTCGGCGTGGGCGCGATCTGGTTCTCCGCGCTCAACGAGCCGATTCAGGGCGCCACGATCAACGTCACCGACACCGACATCCTGGACAGCTCGTACGCGGCGCTGCACTGGATCGAGGGGCAGACCAGCGGCATCTCGTTCGACAACGTGCGAATCGACGGCGCGGGCACGTACGCGCTCCAGGTGCAGGCGCCCAGCCAGGTCCGGTTCACCAACGTCCGCGCCACCGGCATCGCGCAGTCCAACCCGATCCACAACTGCGTCGGCAGCGGCTTCCAGATCACCCAGGGCGCCGGCAACTCGGGCTGGTACACGCCCACCCCGTACTGCGGGCCGTGGCCGCAGCCGCAGTGGGGCAACGGCCCGTCCAGCCCGCCGCCCACCAGCCCGGCGCCGACCACGGCAACGCCGACGACGGCCCCGCCGACCACAGCGCCGCCGACCACGCCGCCGCCGGCCGGCGGGAACGTCGTCGGTGGCGACCGGGGACAGGAAACCGGGCTCGTCGGCGTCGGGCCGGTCGACCGCGCGCAGCACGAGCGTGGTCACGATCAACAGCACTGCGAGCCCGAGCGGCCT
>NZ_LEKG01000177.1:0-16443 GCF_001029515.1 Micromonospora sp. RV43
CACGCTTCGCCCGCCCCCGCGCGGACAACCCACCTCCATCGGGATACCTCATCCCATCGAACTACCCCAACACGAGGCCAACACACCAACCACATCGGACGAACCTGGCCATTCAAGATCTGTAGCCCCGCACGCCGACCTCGAGCAGATCGCGCACCAGCTCCGGGCCATCGAGCATGCTCAGGATGATGACGGCCGTGTCGGGTGACCCCTCCCTGATCCGGCGCACCGTGCCGACGGGGTCGCCACCCGGGATCTCGATGTCCAGCACGACGACATCGGGCCGGACTGCCGTCGAGACGGTCACTGCGGTGACGCTGTCACCGGCTTCGGCGACGACCGACAGATCCTGCTCGGTCTCGAGGATCTGGCGCACTCCATGCCGGATGAGTTCGTGGCCATCCACGATCATCAATGTCGTCGGGCGGACGTGACCAACAGGCGACCCCATCGCCGGTGACGTCGAGTCGGGCTCCGATCGTGAATCGATCTTCATCAACACCTCAGCGAGTCGGTGAGCACCCGCCAGCCCCCGCCGGAAACATGCCCCTGTGAGTGAAAAGAGTACGTCGATGCCTTACGAAAGAGTACCAGCGAAGCCCATTCTGCCAAGAGATCGAATCTCAATGGAACATCAGTGTTCCATTACTGGAGTTTCGTGTGCTAGATTCAGGGCGCCGAGAGGAGGCGCAGCATGCCGACCAGACCTGCGCTCATCGCCCGTGACCTGTGCAAGAAGCTAGACAAGACGAAGGCGTTGGACGGCTTCGACCTCACGGTCATGGAGGGCACGGTGTGTGGCCTTCTCGGCCCGAACGGCGCGGGCAAGACCACCGCGGTGCGCATCCTGACAACCCTGCTTCTGCCCGACAGCGGCAGCGCGACCGTCGCCGGGTTCGACGTGGTACGCGAGCCCGCCCGGGTGCGCTTCCAGATCGGACTCACCGGGCAGCAGCCGACCGTCGACGAGATGCTGACAGGCCGCGAGAACCTGCGCATGTGGGGCCGCCTGTACCATCTTCCGGCCCGGGCGGCGCGGATCCGCGCCGACGAGCTGCTGGAACAGTTCAGGCTCACCGACGCAGCCGACAAGCAGGTTCGGCACTACTCCGGCGGCATGCGCCGCCGGCTCGATCTTGCCATCGCGTTCATCCTCGCCCCACGGTTGCTCTTTCTCGACGAGCCGACCACCGGCCTCGACCCTCGGAGCCGCAACGAGGTCTGGAACGCCGTGCGCATGTTGACCCACGGCGGTACCACCGTTCTGCTGACGACGCAGTACCTCGACGAGGCCGACCAGCTCGCCGATCAGATCGCCGTGATGGCCCACGGCCGCGTGATCGCCGACGACACCCCGGAGCAGCTCAAGTCGACCCTCGGCGGCGACCAGCTCGACATCGTCGTGCGCGACGCCGCTGAGCTGGCCGCGGCTACCGCCCTGGTGGAACGCGTCACGACGCAGAGTGCGCACAGCGAGCCAGACACCCGCCGCATCAATGCTCCGGTCAAAGACCGGGTCGGCACGCTCGTCGAGGTGACGCGCCGGCTCGCTGAGGCCGGCATCGACGTCGCTGACATCGCGCTGCGCAGGCCGACCCTCGACGAGGTGTTCCTGCGGCTGACCGCAGACCCGGCGCAGGAGGGCATACCCATCGATCAGACCAAGGAGCCGGTCGGATGAACCCGACGGTCGTATCGTCGCCGGACCGCCTCACCGGACACCTGCGCTGGACGTTGACCGAGAGCTTCGTCATGTGGCATCGCAACCTGATCAGCTGGGTTCGCGTGCCGATTCAGATGGCATACAGCCTGTTCTGGCCGGTTGAGATGGTCGTGCTGTTCGGCTTCGTGTTCGGCGGCGCGATGGCCGTCGACGGGGTCGACAACTACCGCGAATACCTCATGCCGGGCCTGTTCGGCCAGACCATGCTCTTCGGCATCGTCACCACCCTGATGACGGTCGCCAACGACAGCTCCAAGGGGGTGACCGACCGCCTCCGCTCGATGCCGATCTCGCGTTCGTCGGTCGTGCTCGGGCACTGCTTCACCGGAATGTTCCACTCCTTCCTCGAACTGGTCAGCCTGATCCTGTGCGGCCTGGCCATCGGCTGGCGCTGGCACAACGGCTGGGAGAGCGCCGTTCTGGCGGTGCTGCTACTGCTGTTGCTGCGATACTCGCTGATCTGGGTGGGCATCTACATCGGACTCCGGCTCTCCCCGGAGGCCGCCGGGTCGTCGTTCGTGGTGCTGTTTCCGGTCTCGCTGCTGGCCAACACGTTCGTGTCGCCGGAGCAGATGCCGACGTGGCTACGGGTCATGTCCGAATGGAACCCACTCTCGGCGACCATCGGTGCCAGCGCCGAACTGTTCGGCAATCCCGGGCGCACCGGTGGTTCCTGGGCCGCGGACCACGCCACCCTTCTGGCCATCGTCTGGCCGCTGGTGATCACCGCGGTCTTCCTCCCGCTGGCCGTGCGCCGGTGGCGCAACCTGAGCCGGTGACGCGCCGGCCGACCAGCGATCGTCGATCCCCGCGCGAGGCGTCCCTGCCAGCCTGACCGGCGTCGGGCCCGGTAGGCCCGACGCCGCACCGCAGCGAAGGGCGATCAGGTGGCAGGTAACGAACCGACCGGACCGGTAGCACCGGTCACATTCATCAACCGCTTCACGGTGCACGCGTCCGCGGAGGAGTTCGAACGGACGTTCGCCGCGACCACCGCGTTCATGGCCGCGCAGGACGGCTACCTCGGCAACACGTTGCTGCGACACACGACCGACGAGCAGAGCTACGTCAACATCGCGGTGTGGCGCGACGCCGAACGATTCCACAACGCGCTGGCACAACCCGGATTCACCCCGCACGCCCGCGCCCTGCGAGCCCTGAGCAGCAGCGAACCGAACCTGTACCGGGAAGTCGCCGGAGAGCAGCGATGACCCCGTTGACCCGCCGCCGGTTGCTCGGCGGATCGATCGTCGCGGGCGGCTCCGCACTCGTCGGCGGTATCGGCGCGCCCGGCGGCGCCGCAGCCGCCGGCTGCGCACCCGAGTTCGGCGCGGTGAGCGTCGGGCGCGACGACCCGCGCTACCAGGAGCTCACGATCCGGGGCGCGAACCGCCGCTTCACCGGCACACCCGACTCGGTACGGCTGGTGAATACCCCCGCCCAGGTCGTCGAGGCGGTCCGGGACGCCCGGCGCACCGGAGCCCGGCTCGCGGTACGCAGCGGCGGGCACTGCTTCGAGGACTTCGTCGACAGCCCCGAGGTTCGCCTGGTCATCGACGTCTCCGAGATGCGCGGCATCTCCTACGACCCGGTGCACCGGGCCATCTCCGTGCAGTCGGGAGCAACGCTGGGCCAGCTGTACCGGACGCTGTACCTCGCGTGGGGTGTCACTCTGCCGGCCGGCGTCTGCCCCAGTGTCGGAATCGGCGGGCACCTCGCCGGCGGTGGCTACGGCACGCTGGCGCTACGGCACGGGCTCGCGGCCGACCATCTCTACGGCGTCGAGGTCGTCGTCGTCGATGCGTCAGGACGGGTGCGCACGGTCGTCGCGACCCGGGCACCGAACGACCCGAACCGCGACCTCTGGTGGGCGCACACCGGCGGCGGCGGCGGAAACTTCGGCGTCGTCACCCGCTACCTGCTGCGCTCCCCCGGCGCTACGGGCGCCAGCGCAGCCGCCCTGCTGCCCCGGCCGCCCGCCACGCTGCTGCACGCCGCGGTCAACTGGAACTGGAGCGACATCAACGAGCAGATCTTCCTCCGCCTCGTCCACAACTTCTGCCGGTGGCACGAGGAGCACGGCGGCGACGGGACGACCGACACCGGAATCGACGCGGGAATCTTCCTCTACCATAAGATCAACGGTCAGATCCAGCTCGGGGTGAACGTCGACGGCACCCGCCCGGATGCCGACGCGCTGCTCACCGGATACCTGGCCGCGCTGTCCGACGGACTCGGCATCACCAACACCGAGGAACGGTCGGTGACTCCGTGGCTGAAGGCCACCCTGTCGATGCCGCCTGCCGGCGACTACTCGTTCAAGGCCAAGGACGCGTTCCTGCGTACGGGCTGGACCGGCGAACAACTGTCCACCCTGTACCGCTATCTGTCCGAGGGCAGCTACGAGTTCTACGGCAGCAATGCCTTCATCGGGTACTTCGGCGGGAAGGTGAACACCGTCGATGCAGCGTCCACGGCGATGCCGCACCGCGACGCGCGCTTCGCCTCGGTGATCCAGTCGGTGTGGTTCACGCCCGAGCAGGAGACCAAGCTCCTCACCTGGGCTCGCGAGTGCTACCGCGATGTGTACGCCTCCACCGGCGGCGTACCGGTGCCGGGTGAGGCCTACAGCGGTACCTACATCAACTACCCGGACGTCGACATCGCCGATCCCGCGTGGAACCGGTCAGGGGTGCCCTGGCATGCGTTCTACTACCGCGGCAACTATCCACGGCTGCAGCGGGTCAAGCGGACATACGACCCGCTCGACGTGTTCCACCACGGGCTATCCGTTCGGGCCTGGGAGTAGACGATGAGGATTCTGATCACCGGTGCGACCGGCAACGTGGGCCGGCACCTCATCGCGCATCTCCTCGCCCTACGCGTCGAGGTACGCGCGCTGACCCGCCAGGAACCAGCCGTCGCCGGGTTACCCGCGGGCGTCGAGATCGTCCGGGGCGACCTCGCGGCACCGGACACCCTCGGTCCCGCCTTCGACGGCGTCGACCGGATGTTCCTCTTCCCGGTCGCGGAAACCGCCGGGGCGGTGGCCGAGCGCGCCCGCGCCGCCGGGATCCGTCGCGCCGTCGTGCTCTCCTCGGACGCGGTCACCGACGGCACCGACACCGTCTACCACCTGCCGGTGGAGCGCGCGATTGAGAAGTCCGGCCTCGAGTGGACCCACGTGCGGCCCGGCGAGTTCGCGCTCAACAAGCTGGACACCTGGGGTCGCTCGATCCGCGAGAAGGGCGTGGTGCGTGCGGCCTACCCGGCGGCGCGCGGCGTACCGGTGCACGAGGCCGACATCGCGGCCGTCGCGGCGGCGGCGCTCACGAGCAACGACCACGTGGGCGCCGCGTACCGCGTGACCGGTCCGCAGCAGCTGACGCCGGGTGAGCAGGTGGCCGCGATCGCGACCGGCATCGGCCGTCCGCTCACGTTCATCGAGGTGAGCCCGGCGGAGGCACGCGCGGACCTGATCGGCCTCGGCTTCCCGGAGCAGATCGCCGACTACCTCCTCGCCTTCGAGGAGCGGTGGGTCGAACATCCACCGAAGGTCTCTCCCGACGCCGAACGGGTGATCGGCCGCCCGACCCGCACGCTCGCCGAATGGGCCGTCGACCACGTCGCGGACTTCTGACCGGACTCCCGAGAGAAGACCGGGTCGCTGTGTTCGTCGGTCAGGTGACCGACGAACACAGCGACCCGTTATCGCACCGGAGGCGTCTGCGCGGTGACGAACCGGACCGGGGTGTCGATGACGAGCGGTCCCGCGCCGTCGCGCATCTCATCGAGGGCCTTGATGAGCCGGGCCCGCAGCGCGGCGGCGTCGTCGGCGGTCAGGTGGTCCCACATCAGCCGCATGCCGTGCGTGTGTGACCAGTCGACCCAAACCTCTCCGGTGGCCGCGACGAGCGGTACCGCCTCGTCATGCACGTCGGCATCGACGAATCCCGCCGCCTCCATTGTCGCGCGCAGGTCGGCCGGGCCCTCCAGCCAGCTGTTGAAGCGCCGCTGCAGCGCCTCCGGCCGCCATTGCTCGGGCAGGCTGCGCAACAGATCGTTCGGAATCAGCTCGGTGAAGACCGGCGGGAGGAAGGGAAACGTGCCGGTGCGGAACTGGGGGCTGGTGAAGCCGATCCGGCCGCCCGGCACCAACACCTGCGCGTAGCGGCGCAACGCGCCGCGCACGTCGGGCAGGAAGATGAGGCTGTAACTGCCGATCACGACGTCGAACGAGGCCGCCGGGAAGTCGACCCGTTCGCCGTCCATGACGCGTGCCTCGACGTTGCCGACGCCGCGCCGGGCAGCTTCGGCACGGGCTGTTTCGACCATGCCCGGCGCGATGTCGATGCCGACGACGCGGCCGGCCGGACCGACCCGGGCCGCAGCCGGGAACAGGCAGGCGCCGGAGCCGCAGCCGACGTCGAGGACCCGGTGGCCGGGTGCGGGCGCGACACGCTCGACCAGCCGTCGCCCCATCGGTCCGAAGAACTCCACCCCGAGCCGGTCGTAGGTCCCGGCGGCCCGGTCGAAAGCAGCGGCCACCTCGGTCTTGTAGTCCGAGGCCTTGATCGTCGTCACGGCCGCCACCCGCCGTTCTCCGGCCACGGGTCACCGAGCTGGCGCAGGGTGCCCTGGAAGTCGGGCCAGTCGCGGTGGTCGCGGATCTTGCCGTCGACGATCCGGAAGAGGTGGATCTGCTCGCCGGCGAAGCGCCGGCCGGTCGGCGGGATCCCGACGAGGTTGCCGACGTGACGGCCGTACAGCACAAGGTGGGCGCGGACCCATTCGCCGTTCTCGGTAACGTTGATCTCTTCGAGGTGCGCCTCCTCGGAGAACGTCCGGCGTACCCAGGCGACGACCATCGCGAAGGCCTTCGGACCCTGCGAGATGCCGTGTTCGAGCGTCGCCGGGTTGAGGTACTCGTCGTGGATGTACTCGTCGACGTCGTCGGTCTTGCCGGTGTTGAACGCGTTGATCACGCGCCGTACGGCGTCGGTCTGACTGCTCATGCGGTGCTCCTACCGATGGTCGGGGCGGTTGCCCGACCCTGGCAGCAGGCGATCGTCACCGGTTCGAACCCGGCTCGAACGGCGCTCGCCCACACGTACCCGACGGTCCGGTCTCCAGACAGACCCGCTCGAGGTACGGAGCGCAGAATCCGGCCATGGGTAATGGGAACACGTCCGCGCTGAGGCGCAGCATCGTCATCACC
The DNA here is from genome assembly GCF_001029515.1 of Micromonospora sp. RV43. Lineage (NCBI taxonomy): Bacteria > Bacillati > Actinomycetota > Actinomycetes > Micromonosporales > Micromonosporaceae > Micromonospora > Micromonospora sp. RV43. The sequence goes on from NZ_LEKG01000177.1 coordinate 6,942, forward strand.
GGCGGCGGCACCGGCATCGGCCGCGCCGTGGCCCGCGGGTTCGCCGAGCAGGGCGATGACGTCCTGATCGTCGGCCGTACTGCGGCGAGCCTGAGGGACACCGCCGAGGGTTACCCGGGCATCCGGACGTCTGTCGCCGACATCACCGCTCCCGGCGCACCGCAGGCCGTCGTCGACGCGGCTCAGCAGGCGTACGGGCGGATCGACGTCCTGGTCAACAACGCCGCCACGTCGGTCGCGAAGCTCCTCGCCGACACCACGGAGGAGGAGATCCAGTCGCAGTTCGCGACGAATGTCATGGCACCGATCCACCTGACGCGGTGCGCTCTCGAACCCCTCGCGGCCAGCCGGGGCGTGGTGGTCAACATCAGCACGGCGGGCGCGCTCGGCCAGCGGACGTGGCCCGCCAACGGGGCGTACGGCGCGAGTAAGGTGGCGCTGGACTTCCTGACCCGCACCTGGGCCGTCGAGATGGCTCCGCGCGGGATCCGGGTCGTGGGGATCGCGCCCGGCGTCGCCGATACGGGTATCGGGGTCCGCAGCGGCATGACCGAGGAGCAGTACGCCGACTTCCTCAAGTGGATGGCCGACCGTGCGCCGGCGGGACGGGTCGGCACGCCGGAGGAGATCGCCACTTGGGTGCGCAAGCTCGTAGAGCCGGACGCCGGTTACCTGACCGGCGTAGTGATCCCGATCGACGGGGGCCTGTCCCTCACCTGACGCCGTGACGTGCCGTCAGCCGTTCGAGGACTGGTACCACCTCTCGGGGGGCCGGCACGCCGAGGGCCTCGCGCCGCAGCCGCGTCGCCCGGTCGCGAAGCCGTCTGTCAGTCAGGGCCCGCTCCACCAGCGCAGAGGTCGCTGGCACCTCCCGCACGCGCAGACCCGCGCCAAGCCGCTCGAGGCGGCTCGCCTTCAACCCGGTGTCCCACAGCATGTCCGGCACCAGCACCTGCGGCACCCCGTGCACGAGCGCGGTCTGGAACGAACCGGCTCCGCCGTGGCTCACCACGGCGGAGCAGAGCGGCAGCAGCGCGTCCAGCGGCGCGAAGTCCACCACCCGTACGCGCTCGGTGTCGACGCCGTCGCGCTGACGGCCCGACAATGTCGCCACCACCTCGACGCCCAGGTCGGCGATCCCGTCCAGCAACCGGGCGACGGGTACGCGGTCCGCGCCCCAGATCTCCCGGTGTGAGATTCCCATCGTGACGCATACCCGGGGCACCTCCGGATCGAGTTCGGCCAGCCACGCCGGAACGACCGAGGGCCCGTTGTACGGCACGTATCGCATGCCGATGCGGGGCGATGCGGTGCCCAGGCTCAACGAGGACACCACCGGATCCACGGTCCACTGCCCGACCACCACCTCCTCGCTGAACGTGCGGCCGTGCCTGCGCAGCACGCCGTCGAGCCACTCGCGCAGCGGATCGTCGCACGCGGACGCGGGGCGTCGTGCGGCCGCGCGCAGGAACGCGCCGCGGGCGTGGCCGAGGATGTCCAGTCCGAACAGCACCCGCGCGTGGGCGGCGCCGCACGCCGCCGCCGCCACCGGGCCGGCGAACGACATCGTGTCCCACAGCACCAGATCGGGCTTCCACCTGCGGGCGAACTCCACCAGGCCGTCGACCATGCCGTCGGTGTAGTACCGAAAGACCATCGGCGTGTACGCCGCGAAGACGCCGAGAAGGTAGTCGTAGGTGAGCGTCGTCGGGTCGGTCTCGGCGAGGTCGAGCAGCTCCGGCCAGTCCGCCCAACCGAAGGTCCCGCCGCCGTCTTGCGCGGCCCCGCTCTCGACGTCCCCGCCGGTGTCCTGTTCACCGACGCTCGGGATCGGCTCGCCGACCCCTGCGAACGGCAGGCCGGCGCTGACGACGTGCTCCTCCCCCTCGGGGTGGGTCGCGACGCACACGTCGTGGCCGGCCGCACGTAGCGCCCACGCGATCGGCACGAGGCTGTAGATATGGGACCGGACCGCGAAGGTCGTCAGGAGTACCCGCATACCGCGAAGCTAGGAGCGGGCCGTGGTGGCCGGCTCGAAGCGCGCTGGGCAGCCCGTCAGCGAAAGTCGTCGGCGTGGTCCTGAGCCCACTGCGCGAACGTGCGCCCGGGCCGGTTGGTCACACTCTCGGCCGTGGGGTGCTCCTCCACCGTGTCCTTGTCGTACTGGTGCTCGGCCTCCGGCGTCGTCTCCTCGTTGGAGTACGTGACGAGACCTAGCAGGAACGGTGCGTTCGCTGCTGCCCAGCCACCGAGCGCCTGGTAGTACGCCAATGCCTCCTGCGCGGTGACGTCCTTGAAGGACAGTTCCCGTCCGACCGCCGCGGCGATCGCCTCCAGCTGCTCGGCGTGGGTGAGCGGCTGCGGCCCGACGATGGTGTAGGCCTTACCTGTGTGCCCGTCTTCGAGTAGCGCGAGAGCAGCGATGTCGGCGACGTCACGCTCGTGCGTCGGCACGCCGACGGCGTCCGGATGCGGGTCGTACACTGCGTTCTCGGCACGGATCGACGGCGCCCACATGTGCAGAGTGTTGGTCGCGAACTCGCCGGGCCGGACATGGGTCCACTCCAGGCCGGACTCCTCGACTGCCCGCTCGACCGGCAGGTGGAAGTCGGTGTCGTAACCCGTGGTCACCGCCCCCGACGACAGCACGACGATGCGCCGCACGCCGGCCTTCACGGCGCGGGCGACTACCTCACGCGCGGTCTCCGGTGCCGGGAAGAGGTACATCCGCTCGACGCCTTCAAGCGCCTCGCTCAGCGAGTCCGGCCGGCTCAGGTCGCCGCGGACCAGGTCCACGCCGGCCGGCACCTCTGCTCTGGCCGGGTCGCGGGTCAGCGCGCGGACGTCGACGCCGGCGGACACCAACTGCGGCAGGACGTTGCGGCCAACGTAACCCGTCGCACCGGTCACAAGGATCCTCATCGTTGCTCCCATTGGCTTGTAGGGGTGGTGTCCGGTCGCGTTCACGCGTCGCGGACGACACCACGCTCGAGCGTGCGGATGACCGTCGACGTGACCTCGTGCCGCGACATCATGCCCTGGCCGGACATTTCGCAGCCGGTATAGACCAGCGACCACAGGACGTGCTGGATCCACCGCGCATCAACGGCGTGATCGAAGACCCCCTCCTGCTGACCTCGCTCGATCAGCAGGATGACCGGCTGCACGATCGGCGGCTTCTCGGGCTTACGGTTGGCGAACTCCTCCGCCAGCCGTGGGTCGCCGAACAGGAACAGCAGACGGTCGCCGAGCTCCACCATGGCCGCCACCAGGCGGCGCATGGCGTCGAGCGGCTTGCCCTGCTCGACGTGCGCGTCGACGACGGCTTGCTCGATCGCCGTGTAGCAGTCGGCGACCACCGAGTTGATCAGCTCGTCGCGGTCGGGGAAGTAGCGGTGCAGTGTGCTACGACCCACGTCGGCCGCCACCGCGACGTCGGCCAGGGTGGCCGAACGATTGTGCGCGAAGACCGACGCCGCAGCGTTGAGAATCGCGCGCCGGGTTCGGTTGCGCGTTCCGGACTCCGGCACCTCCGTGACCATTGACCCAGCCTAGCAGGATAGTGGCCCAGAGCGGAACATGAGTGCAACTAATTTGGAGATCGTACTCCACGATTGGCACATCCTGATCCCACTTCTCCGGCTCGAAAGCGGAGACGGGGTCATCGAGTCCGACTCGAGCGGATCGCAAGCGCCCGGTGCGAATCTCTGGGCCTGAGGCAGCCGCCGTCCGCATTCGAGGAGACCTTCATGCGGGTCCTGTTCACGACGTTCGCTGCCCCCTCGCACCTGCAGATCCAGGTGCCGATCGCGTGGGCGCTGCGCGCAGCCGGGCACGACGTCCGGATCGCGGGCCAGCCGGATCTCGCCGACGCCGTCGCGCGGACCGGCCATCTGTTCGTGCCCGTCGGCGAGCCGCTCGCCCTGTCCGAACAGATCGACCGGCCCGACGACGGCTCCGTCGACTTCACGGCACTGGCCGACCTGAGCTGCCGGCGGCCCGACCGGCGCACGCGCGAATACCTGCGCACCGCCCTGGCGATATCCACCGACGTCTACCGAGCACTGAACCCGGAGCCGATGATCGCACAGCTCGTCGACCTCGTCTTCGACTGGAGGCCCGACCTCGTCGTCTGGGACACGATGACGTTCGGCGGCGCCGTCGCCGCGATGGCCGGCGGCGCCGCGCACGCGCGGCTGCTGTTCGGACTCGACCTGATCGCCCGCGCACGGATGGAGTACCGGCGTCACGACGCACCCGACGACCCGTTCCGCGACTGGCTCGGCAGCGCGCTCGACAAGTACGGCGTCGCGTTCGCCGAGGAAGCCGTGGTCGGGCAGTGGACGATCGATCCCGTGCCACCCTCGGTCGGGCTCGCCACCGACCAGCTTCGTGTGCCGGTCCGGTACGTGCCCTACAACGGTGCGGCCACGGCGACGGAGATGACGTGCGCCCCGGCGCACCGGCCACGCGTGTGCCTGACGCTCGGTCAGAGCGGACGCGACGTGCTCGGCCGCGACCGCGCCGCGAGCGCCGAACTGCTCGCCGCCGCGGCCGAGATCGACGCCGAGATCGTCGCTACGCTCGACGCGCGGCAACTCGCCGGCCTCGGCCCGGTGCCGTCAAACGTCCGGGTCGTCGATTTCATGGCCCTTGACGTGCTGCTGCCAACCTGCTCGGCGATCATCAACCACGGCGGCTCCGGCTCGATGCAGACCGCGCTGCTGCACGGCGTACCGCAGGTCGTCGTGCCCGACCTGATGTGGGACACCGAATACAAGGCCGAGCTGATCGAACGTGCGGGTGCCGGGGTGTGGATCCGGGACCCGGACTTCCCCGCGCCGGCCCTGGCCGCGGCCGTCCGCCGTGTCTTGATCGATCCGTCGTACCGCGAGGCGGCGGCGCGGCTGCGACGCGAGGTGCTCGGCGCCCCGACACCGGCCGACATCGTTCCCGCCCTCGAACTGCTCACCGAGCAGCATCGTCGGCCGGTCACCGCCGGTCCGAACTGATCGTCCATCGCCCAACCGATTCGGGAGCACCGAATGTCATCCACCATGCAGGCCCGCGCACTGAAGGTCGAAGGCGCCGTCGAATTCACCCCACGGGTCTTCCCCGACGACCGCGGGATCTTCGTCTCGCCCTTCCAGGAGACCGCCTTCGTCGAGGCGCTCGGCCACCCACTCTTTCCGGTGGCCCAGACGAACCACAGCCGCTCACGCAAGGGCGTGGTCCGGGGCGCGCACTTCACCCTCACCCCGCCCGGAATCGCCAAGTACGTGTACTGCGCGCGGGGCAAGACGATCGATTTCGTCGTGGACATCCGAGTCGGTTCCCCGACCTTCGGGCAGTTCGATCAGGTCCTGCTCGACCAAGAGGCGTTCCGGGCGGTCTACCTGCCGGTTGGCGTGGCCCACGCCTTCGCCGCGCTCGAGGACGACACCGTCGTGTCGTACATGCTCTCCGACGGCTACGTCGAGGCGCACGAGAAGGCGGTCAACGTGCTGGACCCGGCGCTGAACCTGCCGCTGCCGACCGGCGTCGAGCGGGTGCTCTCCGATCGGGACAGGTCCGCGCCCACGATCGAGGAGGCCCGCAGACTGGGTCTGCTACCGGACTACGCACAGTGCCAGAAGCTGGAGAGCGAACTGTTCGCCGCGCCCCGGGGCCGCGAGTGAGCACCGCGGTCGCGGTACTCGGGGCCACCGGTGGCGTCGGGCAGCACGTGTGCTCGGCGTTCCGTGCCTCCGGTGACCACGTGCTCGGCATCGCCCGGCGCCCATCCGCGGCGGGCTCCGCCCTCCGCCTGGACCTCGCGGAGGCTGCGCCGGCGCAGCTCGCCGCAGCGTTGACCGCACACCGCACCGAGATCGTGGTGAACGCGACGGGGGGCTGGGTCCTCAGCGCCGAGGCGATGCACCTCGCCCACGTCCAGATCGTCGAACGGCTGGTCGCCGCCAGCACACTCATGCCCGATCCGCCGCGCATCGTCCACATAGGCACCATCCACGAGTACGGCCCGGTGCCGGCCGGGACACTGATCGACGAGAGCCGCACGCCGGAGCCGCAGACCGGATACGCCCGGACGAAGCTGGCCGGTTCACAGGCGCTTCTGAACGCGACCGCCGCCGGCACCGCACGGGGCGTGGTCCTGCGCGCGGTCAACGTGTGCGGGCCGGGCACGACTTCCGCCAGCTTCCTCGGCGCGGTCCTCGACCGGATCCGCGACGTCCGGCCGGGCGACCGCGTGCCGATGACGATTGCCGACGCGCGCCGCGACTACCTCGACGTGCGGGACCTCACCGACGCGGTCGTCCGGGCGGCCCGCGCGCCCGAGAGCACGGTGGGTCAGGTCATCAACGTCGGCCGCGGCGAGGCGGTCGCCATGCGGCAGCTCGTCGACTGGCTCCTGGCCGCGGCCGGACTGCCGCCCGACACGATCGACGAGCAGGGCGCCGCGGTGCAGAGCAAGGGCGGAGACTGGACCCGGGCGGACATCCGCCGGGCGGCGCGGCTGCTCGGCTGGCAGCCGCGGACCGCGCTCGACGCGTCGCTGCGCGACATGTGGCACGACGCGGCAAGGCGGTACAGCGAAGCTTGAGGGCACCACGAGCGCGCGTTCCTAGCTTGTCCGCATGACGGCGACCAGCACAGACGACGCCCTCGGCTCGACCCTCATGACACTGCGCGGCTTCCAGTGGGTGTACGGGGCCCGGCAGGACCCCTACGCCCTCCTGCTCCGGGCAGAGAGCGACGACCCCCACGAACTCGGCCGGCGCGTACGCGCGAACGGTGCGCTGACCTGGAGCAGTGCCGAGGCCTGGGTCACCGCGACGCACGCCTTGGCCGTCCGGCTGCTCCGCGACGAGCGGCTCGGGCTGCGCAAACCGCCGCCCACCGACAGCGCACCGTCGTGGGCCATGCCGACCCTCGACGACGTGCTGCCCCTCGACGACGTGGGGCTCCAACTCGACCGGACGGACTGCGAACGCTTCGGGCGAAGCGTCGCGGCGGCACTCGCCGCACCACGCCTGAGAAAGGCACACACGGAGATCACCGTCCGGATCGACCGGCTGGCCGCCGGCCTCAACGGCACGTTCGACCTGACCTCGGACTACGCGGTGCCCGTCGCCACCATGGCCACCTCTGTCCTGCTCGGCGTGCCGGCAGCGCACCAGGAGGAGTTCGCGCGGCTGTGTGCGGGCGCCGCGACCGCCCTCGACGCCACGCTGTGCCCGCCGCGGTTGGACACCGCCCGGCTGCTGCTCGACTCGATCGCCGGGCTGCGGGAACTGCTCGTCTCGCTGCCGACCGGCGCCGGTGACGACCTGCTCGGCGAGCTGACGCGCACCGAGCCGGACAGCGTCCTGCCGGTGGCGCTGCTCCACTGTGCCGTCGGCGCCGACCTTACGGCGACGCTGATCGCCAACACCATGTGCGCGCTGCTCGCCGAGCCTGGGCGGTGGACAGCCGTGGCGACGGAGCCGGGTCTCGCTGCCGCCGCGGTACGCGAAACCCTGCGCTTCGCGCCGCCCGTCCGGCTGCAACGCCTCGTCGCCCGCACCGACCTCGATCTGGACGGCACCGCGATCACGGCGGGCAGCGAGGTCGTGGTCCTGCTCGAAGCTGCCAATCGCGACCCCGCCGCGTTCGCCGACCCGGACCACTTCGATCCGGGACGCGAGCCGGCTGCCGAGATCCTCTGGGCGCACCCTGCGATGCCGGCCGGCGTCGTCGCCGAGACGGTACGCCGGCACGCCACCGTCGCCGTGTCCGCCCTCGCGGCACACCTGCCCACGTTGCGCGCCGCCGGCGAGGGCTACCGGCGGCTGCGGTCCCCCGTGACCGGCAGCCCGCTGTCGCGGCCCGTCGTTGCGTGAGCGAAAGGAGGCGCGGACATGCGAGTACTCATCACCTGCTTCGCCGTCGACAGCCACTTCAGCGGATGCGTGCCCCTCGCCTGGGCCCTGCGCACCGCCGGGCACCAGGTTCTCGTCGCCGGACAGCCGGCGCTCATCGAGGCCGTCGTGCGTGCCGGACTCACCGCGGCGCCGGTCGGCGTCGACCACGCCCACGACCAGATGCTCGCCAAGGTCGGCGCTGACATCCTCGCGCTGCACGACGACCGCGACTACCTGGAAAAGCGCCACGACAGGCTGGGCCTGGAGTTCCTCAGGGGCCACGAGACCGTGATGACTGCGCTGTTCTACTCCAAGGTGAACAGCGACTCGATGATCGACGACGTCGTAGACCTGGCCTACGGCTGGCAGCCGGACCTGGTGCTGTGGGAGCCGTTCACGTTCGCGGGTGCGGTCGCCGCCCGGGTCACCGGCGCGGCGCACGCCCGGCTGTTGACGATGCCGGACATGTTTCTCAGCACCCGTGAGCGACACCTGTCCATGCTCGACCGGCTACCGGCCGGGCGGCGTGACGACGTGCTCGCGTCCTGGCTCGACTCGACCCTTGCGCGCTACGGTCACGGCTTCGACGAGGAGATCGTCACCGGGCAGTGGTCCATCGACCCGATGCCCGAGGGCATTCGGATCGACACCCGGCAGCCGACCGTGCCGATACGCTACATCCCCTACAACGGCCAGGTGCCGTCGATCGTGCCGGACTGGCTGCGCGAGCCGCCCGGCAGGCCGCGTCTGTGCGTGACGCTCGGCATGACCGCCCGTACCAGCAACTGGTCGAACATGATCGCCATCGAGGACCTCTTCGAGGTCGTCGCGGAGCTCAACGTCGAGGTGGTCGCCACGCTCTCCGCCGAGGAGCAGGCCCTCGTGCCGGACGTGCCGGACAACGTCCGGCTGGTCGAACACGTGCCGCTCGACGTTCTGCTGCCGACGTGCGCCGCCGTCCTGCACCACGGGGGCCTGGGCACCTGGGCGACTGCTGCAGCGCTGGGCGTACCGCAGTTGTCGCTCGGATACATGTGGGACGCGGTCTACCGGGCCCAGCGCACCGAGGCGCTCGGTGCGGGACTGGCCCTGCACTCCTCCGACCTCACCCCGGCGAGGCTGCGCGGCCTCCTGGCCCGAATCCTCGACGAGGGCTCGTTTCGGCACCGGGCCGGACAGCTGCGCGAGGCCATGAGTGCGATGCCCTCGCCGAACGACGTGGTTCCAATGCTGGAGAAGCTCACCGCAGAGCGCGGGTGAGGCGCCGCAGCGCCGGCACCAGTTCGGCCGGTGCCGGCGCGGCGAGCATCTCGACCCGCAGCCGGGCGGCCGCGGCCGCGAACGACGACTCCTCGAGCACTCTCGACAGCAGTGCGCGCAGCTCCCGCGCCGTGCACTTCTCGGCGCTGCCGCACAGTGCCGCTCCCGCCTCCGCCACCCGCCACGACTTCAGGTGGTTGTCGAGCAACACCGCCGGCACGATGACCTGGGGTACGCCGTGGATGAGTGCGGTCTGGGAGGTGCCTGATCCGCCGTGGTGGATGATGGCGGCGCAGGTGGGCAGGAGCACGTCGAGGTTGACGAACTCGACGGTGCGGACG
>NZ_LEKG01000178.1:0-16406 GCF_001029515.1 Micromonospora sp. RV43
CACGCTCACCGACCAGTGCTCGCCGTTGGAGCTGCGGGACGCCGAGGGACGGCTGCTGCGCAGCGGTTGCGCCCAGGCCGTGGGGTCCATCCTGCCGCCAATCGGCGAGGCCGCGAGCGCCCCCGTTAGGGAGTGCGGCGCCCGGCCTTGAACTACTGCGTCAGCGCTGGTCGAGGTTGCCTGCGGTGTCCTCCTGGTAGCTGGCGCCACCGTTGACCTCGCTGGTCAGCGGCTTCGCGCCACCCTCGGGCGGACCGGCCAGGCTCTGCCCGGCGGCCAGCTCGGGGAACTTCGCGTCGAACGCCGGCCGCTCCGAGCGGATCCGCGGCATCCGGTCGAAATTGCGCAGCGGCGGCGGGGAGCTGGTGGCCCACTCGAGCGAGTTGCCGTGACCCCACGGGTCGTCGACCTCGACGACCGGGCCGGTCTTGTACGACTTCCAGCAGTTCCAGATGAACGGCAGCGTCGAGATACCGGTGATGAACGCGCCGATCGTGGAGATCGTGTTCAGCGTGGTGAAGCCGTCGGCGGCCTGGTAGTCGGCGTACCGGCGCGGCATGCCCTCGTTGCCCAGCCAGTGCTGCACCAGGAACGTGGTGTGGAAGCCGATCATGGTCAGCCAGAAGTGAATCTTGCCGAGCCGCTCGTCGAGCATCCGGCCGAACATCTTCGGGAACCAGAAGTAGATGCCGGCGAACACCGCGAACACGATGGTGCCGAAGAGCACGTAGTGGAAGTGCGCCACCACGAAGTACGAGTCGTGCAGGTGGAAGTCGAGCGGCGGGCTGGCCAGCAGCACACCGGTGAGACCACCGAAGAGGAACGTCACCAGGAAGCCGATCGAGAACAGCATCGGCGTCTCGAAGGTGATCTGACCCCGCCACATGGTGCCGATCCAGTTGAAGAACTTCATACCGGTGGGCACGGCGATCAGGTAGCTCAGGAAGCTGAAGAACGGCAGCAGCACCTGGCCGGTGGCGAACATGTGGTGCGCCCAGACGCTCATCGACAGGGCGGCGATGGCGATGGTGGCGGCCACCAGGCCCTTGTAGCCGAAGATCGGCTTCCGGGAGAACACCGGGATGATCTCGCTGATGATGCCGAAGAACGGCAGCGCGATGATGTACACCTCGGGGTGACCGAAGAACCAGAACAGGTGCTGCCACAGCATCGGCCCGCCGGTCGCCGGGTCGTACACGTGGGCGCCCATCAGGCGGTCCGCGGCGAGCGCGAACAGCGCGGCGGCCAGCAGCGGGAAGACCAGGATCGCCAGCAGGCTGGTGACCAGCATGTTCCAGGTGAAGATCGGCATCCGGAACATGGTCATGCCGGGCGCGCGCAGGGTCAGGATCGTGGTGATCAGGTTGACCGCGCCGAGGATCGTGCCCAGGCCGGAGATGGCCAGGCCGACGACCCACATGTTCGCGCCCACGCCCGGGGCGTGGTCGGCGGTGCTCAGCGGCGTGTACGCGGTCCAGCCGAAGTCGGCCGCGCCGCCCGGGGCGATGAAGCCCGCGGTGGCGAGCGTGCCACCGAACAGGTACAGCCAGTAGGCGAAGGCGTTGAGCCGGGGGAACGACACGTCCGGCGCGCCGATCTGCAGCGGCACCACGTAGTTCGCGAAGGCGAACACGATCGGCGTCGCGAAGAACAGCAGCATGATCGTGCCGTGCATCGTGAAGAGCTGGTTGTACTGCTCGGGCGACAGGAACTGCAGGCCCGGTCGCGCGAGTTCGGCGCGCATGATCAGGGCCATCAGGCCACCGATCATGAAGAACACGAACGCGGTGACCATGTACATGATCCCGATCTGCTTCGCGTCCGTGGTGCGCAGCAGCCGCGCGATGGCCGACCCCTTGACCGGCTCCCGGACCGGCCAGGGCCGGGTCACGACCGGCTTGGGTGCGACGGTGGTCACGAGTGGCCTCCGGTTCTGGTTGTCCCGCTCGGCGCGCTGGTCATCGGCGCAGCCGTCATCCGTAGGGAGGATAGTCCCCGGTAGGTGGCCTCGCCGCGTGGGGTGGGCGGCTACGATCTCCCGCCTTTCAGAGCGGGCCGGTCAGGAGCCGGTAGTGCTCCCGGAAGATCCGGCCGCCGCGTCCGCGCAGCAACGGGTCGCGCAGCGCCGGCGGCACGTCGCGGGTGCGGTTGCGGTCCCGGGTCCGGTCCCGCACCCAGCGGGTACGCGGCCGGCGACGACTCTCGTACGCGAGCAGCGCGGCCTCGACGCTGCCGGCGGCCCGCAGCGACTCGGCGAGCACGACGGCGTCCTCCAGCGCCATCGCGGCGCCCTGGGACAGCGTCGGCGCGGTGGCGTGAGCGGCATCACCGACGAGCAGCACCCGGCCGTGGAACCAGCGTCCCAGCTCGACCTCCTCGGTGCGTTCCACTGACACGGTCTCCAGCGCGGCCAGCACCTCGGGCACCGGGCCCCCGTACGAGCCGAACAGCTCGTGCAGGCGGGCGAGCGGGTCGGCGGGCAGTTCGGTGCCGGCCTCGTCGGCGTAGCAGTAGAGCCGTCCGGCGCCGAGCGGCACGACCAGGAACCCGGCCCGCTGGCCGAGCAGGGCGGTCCAGTCCGCGATCCGGGGGCCGCCGCGCACCAGGGCGCGGTAGACCACCTGCCCGGCGGGGCGTGGTGGTCCGCCGAGCGCGGCGAGCGTCCGTACCGCCGAGCGGGGCCCGTCCGCGCCGACGACCAGGTCGTATTCGCCGCTGGTGCCGTCGGTGAAGCCGACGGCGACCCGGCCGGGCAGCAGGTCGACGGTGCTCACCTCGGCGCCGTGGCGCACCGCGCCGCCGGCGCCGGTGAGCAGCACCCGGTGCAGTTCGGCCCGGGGCAGCGCCCGGCACTCCCCCACGCCGGCCCAGAGCGCGTCGAGGTCGACCTCGCACAGCGGCGCTCCGGCGGCGTCCAGGAAGCGCTGCCGGTGGATCACCTGGCCGAGCGGGCGCAGCGGCCCGTCGAGGTCGAGCTGGCGCATCGCCCGGGCGGCGTTGCCGGGCAGGTAGAGGCCGGAGTCGATCGACTCGGTGGGTGGCAGCCGCTCGGTGACGTCGGGCCGGAACCCCGCCAGGCGCAGCGCCCGGGCCACGGCGAGGCCGGCGATGCCCGCGCCGACGACGAGGATGCGCAGGGGGGAACCACCCATCACGGGGTACGCCTCCGGAGGGGGATCGGAACGCGTTGGAGGCAAGACATTACTCGCCGCAACCAGGCGGCGGAAGTGCCCATGCGCCCTGGCGCGGGCCGCCGGTCGGCGGCACACCCCGTCCCACCGGCAGGAATCCCGCCTCCATCTGGGGGAAGGGGGCGGTCGCGGCTCTCCGCCGTGCCACCGGCCGGACGCGGAGCGTTAACGAGCCCGGCGCAATTGCGCAATGATTTGAGACATGTAAATGTATTCCTTGCATCGTGGGAGCGCTCCCGCCCGTATCACCGACCGAACCGGCGCCGTCCCGCGCCGAGCCAAGGAGCATCATGAAGCGTCCACTCAGGGCCCTCGCGGCAGCCGGACTGCTGGCCGCCGGCACCCTCGTCGCCGTCGCGCTCGGCGGCACCGCCTCCGCCGACACCCAGATCTGCGAGCAGTACGGCTCGACCACCATCGGCGGCAAGTACGTGGTGCAGAACAACCGCTGGGGCACCAGTGCCCAGCAGTGCATCAACGTCACCTCGACCGGCTTCTCGATCACCCGCGCGGACGGCTCCGCGCCGACCAACGGGGCACCGGTCGCGTACCCGTCGATCTTCGTGGGCTGCCACTACACCAACTGCTCGCCCGGCACTAACCTGCCGGTGCAGGTGAAGAACATCAGCAGCGCACCGTCCAGCATCAGCTACAACTACGTCAGCGGCGCGATCTTCAACGCGTCGTACGACATCTGGCTCGACCCGTCGCCCAAGCGCGACGGCGTGAACCAGATGGAGATCATGATCTGGCTCAACCGGCAGGGCTCGATCCAGCCCATCGGCTCGCCGGTCGGCACCGCCAGCATCGCCGGCCGCACCTGGGAGGTATGGCGCGGCAGCAACGGCTCCAACAACGTCATCTCGTACCTGTCGCCGTCGGCCATCCCCAGCTTCAGCTTCGACGCGATGGCGTTCATCAACGACACCCGTAACCGGGGTGCGATCACCAACGACTGGTACCTGACCAGCATCCAGGCCGGCTTCGAGCCGTGGCAGGGCGGCGTCGGGCTCGCGGTGAACTCGTTCTCGCAGAGCGTCAACACCGGCTCGAACCCGCCGCCCACGTCGGCCCCGCCGACCACGTCGGCGCCGACCACGCCCCCGCCGTCGGGCGGCGCGTCGTGCACCGTCACCTACAAGGCGGCGAACGTGTGGAACAACGGCTTCACCGCCGACGTGACGGTCAAGAACACCGGCTCCGGCACGATCAACGGCTGGACGCTGAACTACAACCTGCCCTCCGGGCAGACAGTCACCAACGCGTGGAACGCCACCGTGAGCCAGAGCGGCTCGGCGGTGACCGCCCGCAACGCCGACTACAACGGCACGCTGGCGCCCGGCGCGTCCACCAGCTTCGGCTACCAGGCGACACTGAACGGCAGCTACTCCGCGCCGAGCAGCTTCACGCTCAACGGCTCCACCTGCGCCCGCGGCTGACCACCGCACGCGGAGGGGGGCGCGGTCCGCAGCGGACCGCGCCCCTCTCTGCGGGTACGTCTCAGCCGGCGAGCGCGTCGATGTCGCGCATCTCCTCGGCGGTGAGCGAGAACCCGAACACGTCGACGTTGGCACGGATGCGCTCCGGCGTGACCGACTTCGGGATGACCACGATCTCGTGGTCGATGTGCCAGCGCAGCACCACCTGGGCCGGCGACACGTCGTGCGCCTGGGCGATGCGGACCAGCACCGGGTCGGACAGGTCGCTGGCCTTGAACGGGCTGTACCCCTCCAGCGCCACGCCCCGGTCCCGGTGGGCGGCGTGCGTGTGCCTGTCGTACAGCGACGGGCTCCAGCGGATCTGGTTGACCGCCGGCGTCTCCTCGGTGGCCTGGATCAGCTCGTCGATCTGGCCGATCGAGTAGTTGCTCACCCCGACCGTGCGCGCCATGTTCTCGTCCCGCGCGGCGAGCATCTCCCGCCACACCGGGATGCTGTCGCCGGGCGCGGACGGCGGCCAGTGCACCAGCCACAGGTCGACGTAGTCGGTGTCCAGGGCGGCCAGGCTGGCCTCGATGGTCTCCCGCTCCCGGCCCACCCGGTCCGGCGGCAGCTTCGTGGTGATGAAGACGTCCTCCCGGCGCAGCCCGCTCTCCTTGACCGCCCGCCCGACCTCCTTCTCGTTGCCGTACATCGTGGCCGTGTCGATGTGGCGGTAGCCGGCGTCGAGCGCGGCGAGCACCGCCTGGCACCCGGCCTCGCCGGTGGCCTGCCACGTGCCGAAGCCGAGCAGCGGGATCCGGACGTCGCCGGCGAGCGGAAGGGTGGGCTGGTCGCTGTCCATGCCCCCCGTTCTACCCCGGTTCGCCGCACACACACCGGCATCCCGGCGCGCGCGGCGCGTCTGGGGGAGGATGCGGGGATGGCGGACCGGCTGGAGGAGTACCGGCGGAAACGGGACGCCGCGCGTACCCCGGAACCGGTGCCCGAGCGGGCTCCCGGGCGGAAGCGGTCGGCGCGGCGCGCACCCCGCTTCGTCATCCAGCAGCACCACGCCCGGAGCCTGCACTGGGACCTGCGGCTGGAGCACGACGGCGTGCTGGCCTCCTGGGCCGTGCCGCGCGGCCTGCCCCGCGACCCGGGCCGCAACCATTTGGCCGTGCACACCGAGGACCACCCGATGGAGTACCTGACGTTCCACGGGGAGATCCCCGCCGGGGAGTACGGCGGCGGGCGGATGATCGTGCACGACACCGGCACCTACCGCGCGGAGAAGTGGCGCGACGACGAGGTGATCGTGGTGCTGGACGGCGAGCGCACGAAGGGCCGGTACGTGCTGTTCGCCACCGGCGGCCGGGGCCGGGACTGGATGATCAGGCGTACCGACCCGGCGCCGGAGGGCTGGACGCCGATGCCCGAGCTGGTCCGCCCGATGCTGCCCGCCGAGGGCGGGCGGCTGCCGCGCGACGCCGCCGCCTGGGGGTACGAGCTGCGCTGGGCGGGCGTGCGCGCGATGGCGTACGTCTCGGGCGGCCGGCTGCGGCTGCTCGACGGCGACGACACGGAGGTCACCGGGGAGTACCCGTGGACGCGGGCGATGGCCGAGGCGCTGGCCCCGGCCGAGGCGGTGATCGACGGCGTGCTGGTACGGATCGACCCGGCCGGGCGGGTCCGTCCGCCGACCCGGCGCGACGGGCAGTTCCTCGCCGTCGACCTGCTCTGGCTGGAGGGCGTGTCCAGCCTCGACGTGCCGTACGCGCAACGCCGTGACCTGCTCGACGGTCTGGCGCTCACCGGTCCGCACTGGCAGACTCCGCCGTGGTTCCCGGGAGTCGGCGCGGACGCCCTACGGGCCGCCCGTGAGCAGGGGCTCCCGGGAGTGGTGGCGAAACGCCTCGACTCCCCGTACGAGCCGGGCCGGCGCAGCCGGCACTGGGTGAGCATCGACGCGAGCTGAGGACCACCGTGCACCTGACGCACCTGGAGTGCCCGCGCTGCGGCAGTGAACACCCGGCCGACGTGTTGCAGAACCTGTGCGGCTGCGGCTCGCCGCTGCTGGCCCGCTACGACCTCGCCGCGGTGGCCGCCACCGTCGCCCCGGAGCAGTTCGGGCTGCGCCCGGCCGACCTGTGGCGCTACCGGGAGCTGCTGCCGGTCGCCGATCCCCGCTTCGTCACCACGCTGGGCGAGGGCTGGACGCCGATGTGGCGCGCGCCGGCGTACGGCCACGAGATCGGCATCGCGGACCTGATCGTCAAGGACGAGGGGCTGACCCCGACCGGGTCGTTCAAGGCGCGCGGCGCGTCGGTGGGCGTGAGCCGGGCCCGGGAGCTGGGCGTGCAGCGGATCGCCATGCCCACGAACGGCAACGCCGGCGCGGCCTGGGCCACGTACGCGGCGCGGGCCGGGATGGGCGCGACGATCGCCATGCCGCTGGCCGCGCCGACGATCTGCCACGAGGAGTGCCTCGCCGCCGGCGCCGACCTGCGGCTGATCGACGGCCTGATCAACGACGCGGGCCGGGACATCGCCGAGCTGATCGCCGGGTCGGACGGGGGGATCTTCGACGCCGGCACGCTGCGCGAGCCGTACCGCCTCGAAGGCAAGAAGACCATGGGGTACGAGATCGTCGAGCAGCTCGGCTGGCAGGTGCCCGACGTGATCGTCTATCCGACCGGCGGTGGCGTCGGGCTGATCGGCATCCACAAGGCGCTGCACGAGCTGCGCGAACTGGGCTGGGTGGAGGACCGGCTGCCCCGGCTGGTCGCGGTGCAGTCCACCGGGTGCGCGCCGATCGTGCGGGCGTTCGCGGCCGGGGAGGAGCGCGTCACCCCGTGGGAGGACGCGCACACCGTCGCGTTCGGCATCACCGTGCCCGCGCCGCTCGGCGACGAGCTGATCCTGTCCGCGCTGCGGGACAGCGCCGGCACCGCGATCGCGGTGGACGACGCGGAGATCCTCACCGACCTGCGTGACTTCGCCGCCCGGGAAGGGCTGCTGCTCTGCCCGGAGGGCGCGGCCTGCCTGACCGCCGCCCGGCACCTGCGCGCGGGCGGGTGGATCCGGCCCGGGGAGCGCGTGGTGGTGCTCAACACCGGCGCGGGCCTGAAATACCCCGGCCTGGTGCAAGGAGGGGCCCCTTCTTAACGTCTCCGGTAGAGCAGGGGCCCCCGCTTAACACGTGCGCACCGGGCGTCAGGACGTCGGCGGCTCGTCCTCGCCCGCCTCCTCGGCGGCGTCCGCCTCCTCCTTCGTCTTGTGCACCGCGCCGTCGGCGTGCTCCGGCGGACCGTAGACGGTGTAGAGGACCAGCGGGTTCGGCCCGGTGTTGACGAAGTTGTGCTTCGTGCCGGCCGGCACGACCACCAGGTCGCCGGAGACGACCTCCTTCTTCTCCCCGGCCACCCGCGCCTCGCCGGTGCCGCTGACGAACGTGAGGATCTGGTCGATGCCCTCGTGGACCTCCTCGCCGATCTCGCCGCCCGGCGGAATGGTCATGATGACCAGCTGGGTGTGCTCCCCGGTCCAGAGCACGCGGCGGAAGTCGGGACTCTTCTCGGCGACTGTCGCGATCGTGAAATGCTCCATGGTCCGCTCATACCCCGATCCCGCGCCCGCCACGCCGGGAGTCGCAGATGGTGGAATTCCCCACGCCGATCCGGTTTGGATCCCCTGAGAGGGGGCATGTGCTGCCCATAAGACCGGTGCGGGCTGGGCCGGTCGAGCCAGGTCCCCGCCGGCGTACCGCCGTACGGCTGCGGTGGTGGGAGACGGCCGGAGCGCGGCGACGTTACGACCGGAGGTCGTGCGGCGCCGTGCGCTCGTCTGTGCGTCCGGTCAGGCCAGCACGGCCAGGTGGAACGGGCGGTCCGCGTGCCCGCTCGTGCCGTGCGTCTCGACGAACACCGCGTTGGCGATGCCCGAGCGCGGCGCCACAGTGATGACGCCCTGCGGTACCAGCCCGTTGGCGGTCGCGGGGCCGACCGTCCCGACGTACGCCGCTCCGGCCACGTCCTGGTCGAACGCCACCTGGTACATCCCGGCGGCGAGCCGGGTGGCCGAGGTGGCGCCGAGGCCGCGGACGAGCCGTCCGTTGGCGTCGACCACGGCGAACAGCATGCGCGCGGTGGCCGGCAACCCGACCGGCGAACACGAGTTGATCTCGGTGTCGGCGCGCGCGGCATCCCGCATGCTCGGGATCGGCTGGCCGGTGGTTTCCCTCCTTGCCCTGCGGCTCGGCATGGTGATCCTCTCTCCCGCCGGTACGCCGGCAGGAGGCGTTCGTGCACTTCCGGGCGATCGTCGGCGGTCCCCCTCGGTGATTCCGACGCTATGTCGGCGAACCGCCCGGCAACCAGCCGGAGGACTGTCCGATCACTGACAGTGGACGGCTCTGAGCTGCGGAAACGTCGGCCTGAACGTCGACTTCACGGCTCGCTCCGCCGACCCCGCGACGCCTTCTCGCGGAACCGGAGCCGACCGGAAACCATGACGCAACGCAATCGTCTGGCTACATTGAAGTATGGTGCCGCCGCTCCGAGGTCGACCTCCGGTCTACCGCCCGGTGCTGGCCGCACGACGCGGGGAGCTGGAGGCGCTGACCCGGCTCGACGACGCCTCCGCCGCGCTGCTCGCACCGATCCTCGACGTTCCGGCCGACGCGCCGTCCATCGTGGACGCGCTGAGCCGGCTGCCCGACGGACTGCTGCCCGCCGTCGACGTGTCGGCGCTGCCGGACAGCGCGGACCACGATCCGGTCCGCTGGGGCGTACCGCTGGTGCCGGTCATCGGTCTCGCGGACAGTGACCGGCGGCTGGCCGCGCACGGCGCGGCGGCCCGGGCCTGGGCGCACCACGCGGTGGTCCGGTTGCGGGTCGGCCCGGACCGGGCCGGACCGGACGCCGCGACGGCCGCGGCGGAACGGGTGTGGCGGGTGACCGGACTGCTGCCCGAGCAGTGCGATCTGCTGCTGGACGCGGGGGACGTGTGCTGCCGGGCCGACGTCCGGCTGGCCGAGCCGAGGGTCCGGCGGGCGGCGCAGTGGGCCCGGCGGCACGCCTGGCGCTCGGTCACGGTGGCCGCGGGCGGAATGCCGCCGTCGCTGTCCCGGCTGCCGGTGGACGAACCGGTGCGGCTGGACCGCTACGACTGGTCGCTCTGGCGGCGCCTGGCCGACCTGGACCTCGGGTACGGCGACTACGGCGTCTGCTGCGCGGTGCGGGACGCGGACGAGCCGGGCGACCGGACCCCGACGCTGCGCTGGGCCGCCGACGACGCGTGGTGGGTGTACCGCTGGTCGCGGCGAGGCGGGCGGGGCGACGAACGTTTCGCCGACCTGTGCCGCACGCTCACCACCGCGCCGCACTGGTCGTCGGCCGGGGCCGGCTTCTCCTGGGGCGACCACGAGATCGTCCGGCGGGCCCGGCGGGGCGCCGGCGCGGGCTCACCGGCCAACTGGATCGCGTGGAGCACCTCACACCATCTGGCGCACGTGCTGGCCGCGCTGGTCCGGCCGGAACCGGACCAGCGGGCCGGCTGAGCTCACTCCTTCTCGGTGAACCCGAACTGGACCACGCCCTCCTCGTCGACGACGGCGTCCACAGACGTGTCGTTCAGCAGCTCGGCCGCGTCCGAGTCGAGGAAGATGCGCGCCCCCTCGGTGTCCACCACCTGGTCGCCCTGCACCGGCTGCGGCACCAGCTCGATCGAGAGCGAACCGGCGTCGGTGTCGGCGGCGATGCGCAGCCCGCCCGCGTCGGCGACGTCCTGCTGGGCGGCGAGGTCACGGATCACCAGGACGGCGTTGTCGGTCATGGTCAGCATGGCTGAACTCCTCATGGCTGGATGTCGGGTTTCGCGGGCGACACGGCCCACGCGGTCGGCTCGCGACCCGGAAGCGGGCGAGACACGTCCCGCCGCGCTGGAAGCAGGGCGGTTCCCCGGCCCTCACCCCCACCGTGCCCGCTGCCAGGTCATCCGTCAAACGGAACCCGGCGATCGGCCGCTCCCCGGTGAACAGGTGTTTTCCCCGAGTCGTACCGGGAACACCCGGGGGATCGCGGTGCCCGCGTCGGCGGGCCGCAAATAACCTTTCGCACCGGAGCCTTTCCCGCAGGAAATCTCCGTGGCAGCATCGTCCCATGCATCGACGCCTATTCCCCCGGGCGCTCGCGGTGCTGGCGCTGGTCGCCACCGCGGCCGCCGCCGGCACCACCACCGCCACCGCCGAAGCGCCCACCCCCGCGCAGACCCGGCTGAACGCCACAATCGACGCGGTCCTCGCCGACAGCCGCCTCGACGGGGCGCAGGCGGGCGTGGTCGTCGTCGACACCACCACCGGTCGTACGCTCTACGACCGCAACGGCACCCGGCGGCTCATCCCCGCCTCCAACACCAAGCTGTTCACGTCGGCTGCGGCGATGGAACTCCTCGGTCCGGGTCACCGCTTCACCACCGAGGTCAGCGCCGACGGGCCGCGCCGCGCCGGGATGCTCTCCGGTGACCTCTACCTGCGCGGCGGTGGCGACCCCACCATCCTCGCCGCCGACTACGACCGCCTCGCGCAGCAGGTCGCCGCGGCCGGCGTACGCGTGGTCGCAGGCGACCTGGTCGCCGACGACACCCGCTACGACAGGGACCGGCTCGGTCCGGACTGGACCTGGGACGACGAGCCCTACTACTACTCCGCCCAGGTGTCGGCGCTGACAGTCGCCCCGGACACCGACTACGACGCGGGCACCGTGATCGTGCACGCCACCCCCGGCACGCGGGCCGGCGCCCGGCCGAAGATCACCATGACGCCTGACAACGGCTGGCTGCGGATCGACAACCGGGCCGAGACGGTCGCCGACGGCGAGACCACCATCTCCTTCGAGCGCGAACACGGCGGCAACACCGTCGTGGTGACCGGCCAGATCGCCGTCGGCCAGGCCGCCGAGAGCGACTGGGTCACCGTGTGGGAACCGACCGGGTACGCCGCCGACGTGTTCCGCTCCGCGCTGCGGCGGCACGGCGTACGGGTGCTCGGCCGGACCGTGCTCGGCACCGCCACCCCGGACACCGCCAAGCCGCTCGCCCGGCACGACTCGATGCCGCTGGCCGACCTGATGGTGCCGTTCCTCAAGCTCTCCAACAACGGCCACGCCGAGGTGCTCACCAAGGAACTCGGCCGGCAACTGTCCGGGTCCGGCACCTGGGCCGCCGGGCTGTCGGCGATCAGCGGATACGTGGGTGACGCCGGAGTGGACACCGGCACGCTGCGCCAGCGCGACGGGTCCGGCCTGTCCCGGCGCAACCTCGTCCCACCGGCCCAGTTCGTCACGCTGCTCTCGGCGGTCCGCACCGAACCGTGGTTCGACACCTGGTACGCCGCCCTGCCGGTGGCCGGCAACCCGGACCGGCTCGTGGGCGGGACGCTGCGCAGCCGGATGGGCGGCACCGCCGCCGCGAACAACGTGCACGCCAAGACCGGCAGCCTGACCGGCGCGTCGGCGCTCTCCGGCTACGTCACCGACGCCGACGGACGGCTGCTCGCCTTCTCGATCGTGCTGAACAACTACCTCACCTCGTCGGTGAAGGGGCTGGAGGACCAGATCGCCATCGCGCTCGCCTCGTACACCGAGAAGGAGACGGCGACCGCCCGGCGGACCGTGCCGGTCGCGCCCGAGTCGCCGCGCGTACCGGAGGGGCGGGAGTGCTCCTGGGTGAAGCCCGCACTCTGCTGACCGGTCCGGCCGCCCCGGTGCTCAGGCGCCGGGGCGGTACGGGCGCGGGTCGGCGGCGGGGTCGCCGCGTTCGACCAGCGCGTCGATCTCGGCCGACGGCAGTCCGCGCAGGGTGAGCACCCGGCGGCCCCACACGTGCAGCCGGCACGGGTGCGGGCTGGCGTCGTTGCGGCAGATGGTCCCGCCCGACCAGGCCCGCGGCGCGTGCACCACCACCGCCCGCACCGCGAACTGGACGTCCTCGACCGTCACGTACGGCGGCATCGGGATCTCGCGCAGCACGTCACAGTCGGTGCGCGGGCGGGTGGGTGCGACGGGTGCAGGGCCGGTCATCGGTCGGGCCTCCACAGAGGATGGTCGGACGGGACAACCGGAACGTACGACGCCCGGCCGGGTACGCGACGGACAAACTGTCCCCGCTCAGCGCAGCGCCACCGCCTGGAGGCTGACGTTGCCGCAGTCGCCGAGCGACTCCTCCACCGTCCAGTTCAGCAGCAGCCGCGCGCCACGCTGGGCGCGGAACTTGATCGTGAACTCGGTGGTGAGCGCGGTGTGCGGATCCTCCATCCGGAGCGTGGTCACCGGGCCGCCGCTGGAGACGCGCACGTCGAGGCGGCCCCGGGCCATCCAGAGTCCGGCGTACAGACGCACGGTGCGCTGCTGCCCGTCGGCGGCCACCGACAGGGTGAACCCGCTGCCCCGGTGGCAGGTGTAGACGCCGGACATGGTGCCGCTCGCCGACGCGACCGGGTTGCCGTCACGCCAGGCGTACGCCTCGGGGTTGTTGCTGAAGCTCTCCCGCCGCCCCCGGCCGCCCTCGTCGCGGATCTCGCCGGAGCCGCCCCGCTTGCGGACCGTCCGGTCGGCGCCGGTGAGCCCCCAGTGGACCCAGTCGGTGGGCCCGGCGGCGGTGAGGTCGACGGTGGCGGGCACGTCGGCGCGGGTCACGGTGACGGTCGGCGGCGGCGCGGGCGTCGGTGACGGTGACGGCGTGGACGGCGACGGGCTCGGCGACGGCGGCCGCTGGCGGGGACGCAGCCCCGGGTTGACCACCGAGTCGCCGGCCTCGTTCGGCAGCCCGACCCGGCCGGGCGGCGCCACCGGCACTCCGGCGTGCTCCTCGCGTGGCGTGCCGTGCCGTTCGACGCCGAGGTAGACGGCCAGCGCCGCCAGGCAGAGGACCGCGGCCAGCCCTTCCAGCATCAGCCGCCGCCGGCGGCGCAGCCGGCGCAGCGCGGACCGGGTACGCGGAAGGCCGTGCCGGTGCGAGCCGGGGCCGGTACGCGGACGGTCCTCCTGGCCCACCACACCCTCCACTTCGGTCACGACACCGCCGGAAACGACAGGTGCGCGACGGGCTTCACGGTGTCACCGCACGGCTCTTTGCGCCATATGTCGAGTGACGGGCGTTTCCAGTTCGTTACCTGACGACCGCCCGCCGGACCGGCCGCTCAGCTTACCGTGATCGCCTGCAACGCCACCCCGTCGTTCTGCCCCCCGGTCACGGTCAGGGCGTGCCACCTGATCAGCAGCCGCTCCCCGGGGGCCGACCGGAAGCGGATGACGTACTGGTAGAAGCGGTCGCCCGCCGCGAGGGCGACCTCGCGGACGGCGGGATCGCCACCGCTGGACAGCGACAGGTCGAGCCGCGCACCGGCCGAGAACGTGCCGACGAACAGCCGGACCGTACGCACATCCCCGCTCCCGGCCACGCCGAGCGTGAAGCTCTTCCCGGCGCCGCGCTGGAAGACACCCGCCCGGGTGCCCTCCTGACGCGCCGTCGGCGTGCCGTCGGTCCACTGGAGATCACACGCGCCCGCGTTGTGCTCCAGCCGCTCGCCACCCGGATCCTGGATCTCGCCCGTACCGCCCGCCTTGCGATGGAAGCTGTCCGCGCCGGTCCCGCCCCAGTGCCGCCAGTCCCGCGTACCGAGGTCGGTGAGCGACAACGACCCCGGCAGCGGCGCCAGGTCCACGTCGAGCAGCGGCCCGCCGGGTGCGACCGGGTCGCCGGTGGCCGGTGCCTGGCCGCTGGGTGCTTGTCGGCTCGGCGCCTGGCGCTGGGTGCCTGGTTGCCGGGTGGCTGGTTGCCGGGTGGCTGGTTGCCGGATGCCTGGTTGCCGGGTGCCGCCACGGGCGCGGTCTCCCGGGTCAGCGGGGGTGGCGTGGACGAGCGGGCCGCGTACGCCAGCGCCGCCACCAGGCCGGTCACGGCCACGGCCGCCAGTACGGCGCGCCGGCGTCGACGCCGCGCCCGGGCCGCGGCGACGCGGGTGGCCGGGGCGTCGGGCGGGGGGCGCATCGGACCGGCGATCGGGGCTAGGGTCCGGCTCAGCCGGGTCTTCGCCGCGTGGGCCACGGCGCGCAGCCGGGCGCGGATCCCGCCGGTCACGTCGGACAGGCCGCCGGTCAGGTCGGCGAGGCGTGCCGGGATGCTCTCCCGGGCGGAGTGCCGGCCCGGTCTCGCCTCCGCCTCCTGAGGCAGACCGGAGCCGGCCGGCTCGTCGGCTGCACCCGGCCGGACCGGTGACGGGCCGGACAGGTGCAACCCGATCGGGGCCGGCCCGACCAGCGGAGCCCGGCCGCCGGGCGGACTAAGGCGTGTTTCATAACGAGGTCAGAGCCACTCGGTGATGATGGTGATGGTCAGGACGGCTTGGAACCGGACGGCCAGCTTGTCGTAGCGGGTGGCGACGCCGCGGTGGCGTTTGAGCCTGTTGATGCCGTTCTCGACGGCGTGGCGTAGCCGGTAGAGCTGCGGGTCGAACGCTGGTGGGCGCCCGCCGCGGGAGCCTTTGGCTTTGCGGTGGGCGTCCTGGTCCTTCTTGCTCGGGATGCACGCCCGGATTCTCCGAGAGCGCAGGTATCTGCGGTTGGCGCGGCTGGTGTAGGCCTTGTCGGCCAGCACCAGCACCGGCCGGGTCCTTGCCCGGCCGACACCGAGGCGGTTCACGCGGATACGGCGCAGGACAGGGATGAACTGCGGGCTGTCCCCTCGATGCCCGGCGGTGACGATCAAGGACAAGACTTTCTGACCCTGCTCACAGGCCAGATGCGTCTTGGTCGTCAGCCCTCCACGGGAGCGGCCCAGCCCGTGATCGGCCGGCTCGTCATGAACCCCACCGGGTGGTTCCTTCTGCAGATGGCCGTCGGTGCGGGCACCTGCAGCGTGCTGGTGAGCGCGACTGGTCATCGAGTCCACGCTGACTGTCCAGTCGATCCGTCCCCGGGCGTCGCCCTGGGCCTGCAACGCCGACAAGATTCTGTCCCAGGTTCCATCGCGCTGCCAACGACGGAAAAGTCCGTAGATCGTCGGCCAGGGCGCGTACTCCGCTGGCACGTCGCGCCACGGCGCACCGATCCGGATCCGCCACCGGATCCCATCGATGAGCTGCCGTTTCTCCCACTTCGGCGGCCGGCCTGTCGACGACGCGGCAGGCAGCAACGGGGCCAGGACAGCCCACTGCGCGTCAGTCAGGTCATGCCGCCTCGTCACCGCTAAGGTGGCCACGAGGTCTCCGGTGCATGGTGCTTCTTGGTCGTTGTACCAAGTACCGGAGACCTCGTCAGTTATCGATCACCGCCACGCCGTGACTTCAACCGGCCAACCCGAGTTACGAAACACGCCTTAGTCTGCTTATTGCCAGCATCTTGCATCTGGAGGACATAACTACATGGGACCGTCCCGTATCGAGCCGCTGATTCAGAGTTGGCTTGACATCCTCGAAGCGGCTGGCCGAACTCCCCTCATGGCCGTCGCTGAGATGGCCACGGCAATGGCCGGTTGGACGGCACAGCGGGATCAGCGGCCGTTGCCGGGCCTGCTCCGCGGACAGATCGGGAACCATGGCCAGCCGACTCAGGGCTGGATCGGCCGCTTCGATGATAGTCAAACGGTCGATGGGCTGCTGAACACTTTGCGTCTGCTACAGATCTTGAATGGCCAGGTTCGTCCGATGTGGTTGGTGTGTTGGCCTCGTGTTGGGGTAGTTCGATGGGATGAGGTATCCCGATGGAGGTGGGTTGTCCGCGCGGGGGCGGGCGAAGCGTGA
>NZ_LEKG01000179.1:0-16201 GCF_001029515.1 Micromonospora sp. RV43
GGGGCGGGCAGCGGACGGCCGACAGAGCCCAGGGTCGACAGAGCCCGGGCAGGCAGGCGGTGTCAGGCGATTCGGCGACGGCCGCCACGGCGGGGCGCCGGTGCCCGTGTCTCAGCCGGTGGGGACGGCAGCACCTCCACGTCGAATCCGGCCCGCGCGAACACCTCGATCGCCCGGTGCTCGGCCGGGCCCAGGTCGGCCGGGCCGAGGTCGAACAGGGCGGTCACCAGGCAGCCGGAGCAGCCCACACCACGGTTGCCGCAGGTGTCGCAGTCGATCAGCATCAACGCCTCCTGACGGGTCGCCGGTGGCGGCCGGGGAAGGAGCCACCACCGTCGGTCACCACGACGCTAACGCTCGGGTACGACAGAACCGGACAACGAGGCAGCAGCCGCCGCGAAACAGAACCACTACGCCGAAGTGGCGCGATCAGCACGCGCGCGACCCCGCCACGTCCCCGAACTGGAGTCGATCAAGCGGCGGGAGGCGACGCGGAGAAGCTCAGGAACGCGCCAGGCGCCGCAGCAGCGAGTCCGCACCCAGCGGGTACGCGCCGTGCCGGCGTACCCCGTCGGCCACCTCCCGGTCGGAGGAGACCACGACCACCGGCCGCCCGGCCGGCTCGGCGCGGACCAGCCGGCGGATCAACTCGTCGGCGGTCTCCCCCTTGCGGGAGAACAGCACCCGCACGCCGCGTGGCGCCGGTGGCAGGCCGTGGATCCGCTCGGCGCCGTCGAAGACGACTGTGACCTCGTCCCCGGTCTGCGCGGCGATCCCGCCCAGCCCGGTGATGAGCCGCTTGCGCTGCTGCTCCAGGGACATCTCGCCGAAGCCGCGCTTGGTCACGTTGTAGCCGTCCACCACGAGGTGCGCCCGGGGCAGCGCGAGCAACTGGTCGAGGCGGGCCGGGTCGTCGGTGTCGCGGGCCCGCGTCGACGGGCCGGCCGGTGCGGTGCCCGGCTGCTCGGCGAACGCGTCGGCGACGAAGTCGGCCGGGAGCTTGTCCACCGGGTCGAGCGCCAGCTCGCGGCGCAGCCCCACGGCGGCCTGGCCGATCGTCTCCAGCAGCAGCCACAGCCGCGCGTCGTCGACCGAGCGGGCCTCCTTGGCGCTGGCCCGGGCCACTCCGGCGGCGGCCTCCGCCTCAGCCAGCCGGGCCCGGGCGCGGCGCAGTTCGGCGTCCGCGTCGGCGGCGGCGCGGGCTGCCCGCCCCCGCTCGGTGGCGAGCATCTCGGTGGCCTTGCGCTCCCGGGCCTGGGTCTCCCGCAGGGTACGGGTCAGCTGGCGGGCCTCCTCGCGGAGCTGCCCCAGTTCCTCCCGGACCCGGGCCAGCTCGTCGCGCAGCTTCTCCGCCTCGACCCGGGCCACCGCGCGGTCGTGCTCGGCGCGGGCGGCCCGCTGCTCGGCCTCGCGGACCAGTTCGGCCACTACCGCGCTGTCTGCCTCGGCGCGTACCGCCTCGCCGCTGGCGTCGATGAGTTCCCGCCAGCCGCGGGGCCGGGCCAGGTAGGCCAGGGCGGCCACCTCGACCGGGTCGGCGGCGGCCGGCGCGGTGCCCTCGACCACAGCCGCGCCCAGGTCACCGGCGTCGGCGAGGACCCGGGCGGTGATCCGCTGCCGGAACAGCGGGTCGGCGGTGAGCTGCGCGGCGATCGCGGGCGCGCCGAGGCGGGCGCGGCGGTTGGGGGCGAACTTGGCGACCCGCCGCAGCGGCACCGGCACCTCGTCGGCGGGCAGGCCGGGCAGCACGGCGGCGGTCAGCGTGACGATCCGCTGCCGGACCGGCTCGGGCAGCACGGGCTCGGGCTCGATCGCGGGTGGCGCGTCCTCATCGGCGGGCACGCCGACCACCGGCTCCTCCACGGAGGAGTGGTCGTCGTACGGCTCGGTGAGGGGCATGAGGCAAGTCTCCCACCCCGAACGGGCCCACCGCCCGGTGAGTGAGCCGATCTCTCATCGTACCCCCGTGGTATCTCCTGGGGCGGCAGTGACAGGAGTGTCGGACCGTGCCGCTAGCGTCCCGCGGGTGACACGAGCGGAGTACGTCCAGGAGTCGCTGGCCGGCCTGGACCCGGCGGGCAGCGGTGTCGACCCGGCGCTGCCGCTCTACGCGACCACCTTCGTGGTGGTCGACCTGGAGACCACCGGCGGCGCTCCCGACGGCGGCGGGATCACCGAGATCGGCGCGGTGAAGGTCCGTGGCGGCGAGGAGCTGGGCGTGCTCGCCACGCTCGTCAACCCGGGCGTGCCGATCCCGCCGTTCATCACCGTGCTCACCGGCATCACCCAGGCCATGCTGCTGCCCGCCCCGCCGATCGAGCAGGTGCTGCCGAGTTTCCTGGAGTTCGTCAGCGACGCCGTGCTCGTCGCCCACAACGCGCCGTACGACGTGGGTTTCCTCAAGGCGGCCTGCGCGAAGCACGGCTACCGCTGGCCCAACCCCCGGGTGCTGGACACGGCCGCGCTGGCCCGGCGGGTGCTCACCCGCGACGAGGTGCCCAACCGCAAGCTGGGCACGCTCGCCGCCTACTTCCGCACCGCGACCCAGCCCACCCACCGGGCGCTCGACGACGCGAAGGCCACAGTCGACGTGCTGCACGGGCTGATCGGCCGCCTCGGCGGGCACCGGGTCGGCACGGTCGGCGAGGCGATCGAGTTCGCCCGCGCGGTCACCCCCACCCAGCGCCGCAAGCGGCACCTCGCCGACGGGCTGCCGAAGGTGCCGGGCGTCTACATCTTCCGGGCCGCCGACGACCGGCCGCTCTACGTGGGCACGTCCGGCGACATCGCCACCCGGGTCCGCAGCTACTTCACCGCCGCGGAGAAGCGGGCCCGGATCTCCGAGATGCTCGCCGCCGCCGAGCGGGTGGAGGCGGTCGAGTGCGCGCACTCGCTGGAGGCGGAGGTCCGCGAGCTGCGGCTGATCGCGGCGCACGCGCCGCCGTACAACCGCAGGTCGAAGTATCCGGAGCGCCAGGTGTGGCTGAAGCTCACCGACGAGGCGTACCCCCGGTTGTCGATCGTGCGCGACATCGCGCCCACCGACACGGCCTACCTGGGGCCGTTCCGGTCCCGGCAGGCGGCGGAGCTGGCCGCCGCCGGCTTCCACGACGCGGTGCCGCTGCGGCAGTGCACGCACCGGCTCTCCCGGCGCACCACCATGCCGGCCTGCGCGCTGGCCGAGCTGGGTCGCTGCCCGGCGCCCTGCGAGCACCGGATCACCCCCGAGGAGTACGACGACGCAGCGGCGACGCCGTTCCGCACCGCCACCAGCGACGACCCCGGAGTGGTGGTGGACGCGCTGCTCGCCCGCATCGAGGTGCTGTCGGCCGCCCGGCGGTACGAGGAGGCGGCTGTGGTCCGCGGCCGGCTGGTGGCGGTGCTGCGCGCGGCGGTCCGGATGCAACGGCTGGCCGCGTTGACCGGCATCGCCGAGCTGGCCGCCGCCCGTCCGGCCGCCCGGGGCGGCTGGGAGCTGGCGCTGGTGCGGCACGGCCGGCTCGCCGGGGCCGGGGTGTCCCCGCCGGGTGTCCATCCGCGACCCACGATCGCGGCGATCCGCGCCACCGCCGAGACGGTGCTGCCCCGGCACGGTCCGGTGCCGGCCGCGACCGCCGAGGAGACCGAGCGGATCCTGTCCTGGTTGGAACGACCGGAGACCCGGCTGGTCGAGTCGACAGACGGCTGGGCCTCGCCGGTGGCCGGCGCGGGGCGTTTCCGCGACCTGCTGACGAAGGCGGAGAACGGCGGATCCGCCGAACTCTCGACCGAACGCTCATGACCAACTGACCGATCGGACTACCTCGACTCCCTTAGTCTGTTAAAGGAGTGCAGACCTGCCCGATTCGCGGGCTCTGCTCCCGGTCGCCGGTTCCCGGTGGCCGAGGGCCGGGGTGAGGAGGTGTCCCAGGTGGACGTCGACGCCGGACACGGCGCCGCCCTGGGTGGCGCGCTCCCGACCCAGGGCGAACTACCGCTCACCCGCCGCCTGCGTTCCCTGCTCACCTGGCCGACGGCCGACGGCGACCCGGTCACCACACTGGTCCGCGCCCACCGTGGCATCCACGCGAGCGCCGACGCCTCGGTGCTGCGCCGGGCCTACACGATCGCCGAGAACATGCACCGCGGCCAGTTCCGCAAGAGCGGCGAGCCGTACATCACCCACCCGCTGGCGGTGGCGCAGATCTGCGCCGACCTCGGCATGGACACCATCACCCTGGTCGCCGCGCTGCTGCACGACACGGTGGAGGACACCCGCTACACGCTCCAGGCGCTCCAGGAGGACTTCGGCCGCGAGGTCGCCCACCTGGTCGACGGCGTGACCAAGTTCGACAAGGCGTTCTACGGCAAGGCCGCCGAGGCGGAGACCGTCCGCAAGATGATCGTGGCGGCCGGCAAGGACGTCCGGGTGCTGGTGATCAAGCTGGCGGACCGGCTGCACAACATGCGTACGCTCGGCGTCCGCTCGGCCGCCTCCCGGGAGCGGATCGCCCGCAAGACCCAGGAGGTGCTGGTCCCGCTCTGCGACCGGCTGGGCATCCAGACGCTCAAACGCGAGCTGGACGACGTGGTGCTGCTGCACCTGCGGCCGGAGGAGCACGCACGGATCGCCCGGTTCGTGCACGACCGGCCCGGCTGGGACGCCTACCTGGCCGACGTGGTGGCCCGCACCCGGGCGGCGTTGCGCCGCAACCGGGTCGACGCCGACGTCTCCCCCCGCCCCCGGCACCTCTACTCGATCTGGAAGGACACGGTCGCCGGCGACCACGCCGCCCCGTTCGACCTGCCCCGCATCGCGATCGTGGTGGACGGTCCGGCGACCGACTGTTACGCCGCGCTGGGCGCCGTGCACGGGCTCTGGCGGCCGGTGCCGGGCCGGTTCAAGGACTTCATCGCATCCCCGAAGAACAACCTCTACCGGTCGTTGCACACGAGCGTCTGCGGCCCGCAGGACCGCACGGTCGAGGTGCTGATCCGCACCACCGAGATGCACCGCTCCGCGGAGTACGGCGTGGCCGCCCACTACCGCTTCCCCCGGGCCGCGGGCCGGGGCGCCGACCGGGCGGACGAGCTGGCCTGGCTGCGCCGGGTGCTCGACTGGGAGCAGGAGACGGTCGACCCGACCCAGTTCATGGAGTCGCTGCGCTGCGACCTGTCCGAGGCGCAGATCCAGGTGGTGGCCGACGGGCGGCAGGTCGTACTGCCGGCCGGGGCGACACCTGTCGACCTCGCGTACGAGCTGGGCACCGAGCGCGGCGACCACTGCCTGGCCGCCCGGATCAACGGCCGGCTCGCGCCGCTGGCCTCCGAACTGGAGGAGGGCGACGTGGTGGAGATCTTCACCGAGAACGACGCGGAGAGCGGCTTCGAGGCGGACGTGGCCCCGCGCGGCCCGCGCCGGGAGTGGCTGGGCTTCGTGAAGTCCCCGCACGCCCAGATGCAGATCAACCGCTGGTTCGCCGAGCACACCGAGCCGGGCATCTCGATCGCCGACAAGGTCCGGCTCGGCCGGGCCTCGATCGGCCTGGCGTTGCGCAAGCACAGCCGGGGCCTGGCCAGCGACCTGCCGCTGCTGCGGCTGTCCGAGGAACTGGGCTACCCCGACCTGGAGACGCTGCTGGTGGCGGTCTTCGACCGCACTGTCGAGCCGGACACCGTGGTCCAGCAGTTGATCGATCTGGTCGACCACAGGCAGTAGACGGAGCCGGTCCGCGCCGGGACCACTAGCCTGGACGGCATGATCCCCCGCGCGCGTGCCACCGGACGGGCCCTCGGCTACCAGATCTTCTACCGGCTTCCGGTCCCGCTGCGACGGCGGCTGGTCCGGCTGGCCGTACCGAAGTACATCGTCGGCGCGGTCACGCTGGTCAAGGACACGGAGGCCACCGGCGCGGGCCGGATCCTGCTGCTGCGCCAGCCGCCCGGGTACAGCTGGACGCTGCCGGCCGGGCTGCTGCAACGCGGCGAGGCCCCGGTGGTCGGCGCCGCCCGCGAGCTGTACGAGGAATCAGGCGTCCGTCTGTCCCCCGACGCGCTGCGCCCGGCGGTGCCGAACGCGGTGGTGCACGCCAAGGGCTGGGTCGACGTGGTCTTCGAGGCGGAGGTGCCGGCGTCGACCACCGAGCTGAAGGTGGACGGCGCCGAGGTGTTCGAGGCCGCCTTCCATCCGCTCGACGACCTGCCCCGGCTCAGCCGCGCCACCGCCAATCTGCTCGGCTACTACGGCATCGGCCCGCGCGCCGGCGAGCACCCACCGGCCGCGTGAGCACCCCGTACGCAGGCACTCCGGCTGCCGAGGTGTGCGCGGTGGTGCTGGCCGCGGGCGAGGGCACCCGGCTGCGCCCGCTCACCGAGCGGGTGCCGAAGGCGCTCTGCCCGGTGGGAAACGTCCCGCTGCTGGACCGGGCGCTGGCGCGGCTGGCCGGGCTCGGCCTGACCGGCCCGGAGCGGGTCGCGGTGAACGCCTGCTACCTGGGTGACCAGGTGGTCTCGCGGGTGGGCGGACGGGCTCACCTGTCGGTCGAGCCGGACGCCCCGCTCGGCACCGCCGGGGGTGTGGGCCGGCTGCGGGACTGGATCGACGGCCGGGGCGTGCTGGTCGGCAACGCCGACGCGTACCTGGCCGACCCGCAGGCCCCGCCCGGGCCGGACATCGCCGCGCTGCTGGACGGGTGGGACGGGCACGGCGTACGCCTGCTCGGCCGTCCCGCCGACGACCCGCACGCCCCCGGGACCTTCGACGGCCACGAGTTCGTGGGTTTCTCGCTGCTGCCCTGGCGGCTGGTCCGCGACCTGCCACCCACGTTCGGCGACCTGGTCCGGGCGGTGTGGCGGCCCGCGGAGGCCGCCGGGGCGCTCACAGTCGTGCCCTACCGGGGGACGTTCTACGACACCGGCACCCCGGCCGACTACCTGGCCGCCAACCTGCACGCGGCGGGACCGGACGGACTGGTGGACCCGGCCGCGACGGTGGACGGCCGGGTCACCGGCTCGGTGATCGGCGCGGGCGCGCGGGTGCACGGCGACGTGGACCGGTCGGTGGTGTGGCCTGGTGCGACAGTCGCGGCCGGGGAACGCCTGCGCGAGGTGATCCGGGCCGGGGACGACCTGACCGTCCCGGCGGCGCGGTGAGGGGCGCGGGCTCTAGCATGGGCCTCGTCGCCGACGAACGGAGAACCGTCCCGTGATCACCGCGATCGTGCTGATCGACTGCGCCACCGACTCCATCCCCGAGGTGGCCGAGACCCTGGCCAACCTGCCCGGCGTCAGCGAGGTCTACTCGGTGGCCGGGCACGTCGACCTGATCGCCATGGTCCGGGTCCGGGAGTTCGAGCAGATCGCCCAGGTCATCGCCGGCAGCATCTCGAAGGTGCCGGGCGTGCTCAACACCGAGTCGCACATCGCGTTCCGCGCCTACTCGCAGCACGACCTGGAGGAGGCGTTCGCGATCGGGCTGGCGAACGCCGACTGACACGAGCCGGTGACCGGCCCGCCCTCGCGGGCGGACCGGCCACCGGCGACCGTGCGGTACGTCAGCTCTGGCTGGGCACCGGGGTCTCCGTGGTGCCCGGAGCGGGCTCCTCGGTCTCGGTGCCGCCCGGAGCCGGCGACTCGGTCCCACCCGGGGACGTGGTGCCGCCCGGGCTGGGCGTGCCGCTGGCGCTGGTCTGCGGAACCGGGACGCCCAGGGTCTGGGCCAGGGCCACGAGCGCGTCGTAGTGCGCCTGGAGGACCGGCAGCGCGTCCTGCGCGATCTGCACCACCGACTGCTCCGAGCCCTGCGAGATCTCGGTCTGGGTGGCCTGGATCGCCTGGACGTGGCCGGCGAGCTGCGCGGTCACCCACGCCTTGTCGAACTCGGCCCCGCTGAGGTTGTTCAGCTTGTCCAGGACCTTCTGCTGGTCGGCGGTCGGGTCGGCCGGCAACTGCACGTTGAGCTGCTGCGCGGTCGACTGCACCGTCTGGTCCAGCTGGGTGTGGTCCGTCACGAACATCTTGCCCAGGTCCTTGACCTGTTGGTTCTGACCCTTCTGCTGGGCCAGGTTACCGGCGGTGATCTCGAACAGGTTGACCTGGTGAACCGCCTGCAGGTACTGCGTGTCCTGCGTCGACGGCTGTGCCGCCGCCTGCGCCGCGGCGGCGGGCGCCAGCCCCACGACCACCAGCGCGGCCAGCAGGCCCAGGCGTTTGATTCCCAACATTCGTTCCTCCCCCATGAGACGTCGGACCGCACGGATACCCGGCTGACCGGGGTTATTCCTGCGATTCCACCCGTCCGTGTCGGGGGCGACGGCCGTCGGCGCACCGGCCTCCCGCCGTACGCGGGAGGGAACGGGACGACCGGTGCGGAAACGGCAGTGGCGCCCGCCGGAAGATCCGGCGGGCGCCACTGTCAGTCGTACCGGGGAGGGTCAGCGACGGCTCTCGCCGCTGCCGATCTCCTCCCGCTCCGGCCGGGCCTCGACCGGCGGGTGCCCCGGCGAGACCGGCGCCTCGGCCGGCTTCTCGATCGGGTAGAAGAAGCCCCGGATCGCCGGGCCGAGGGCACCGAGCCGGTTCATCTTCTTCGGCACCACCCAGCCGACGTAGTCCAGCGCCGGCGGGTGACCGTCGTGGCCGTCGGCCGAGGTGAGCGGCTGGTGGACCTCGACGAACCGGCCGTCGGGCAGCCGCTTGATGATGCCGGTCTCCACGCCGTGGGCCAGCACCTCCCGGTCGTGCTGCTGCAGACCCAGGCAGATCCGGTACGTGATGTAGTACGCGATCGGCGGCAGGATCAGCAGGCCGATCCGGCCACCCCAGGTCATCGCGTTCAGGCTGATGTGGAACTTGTCCGCGATGACGTCGTTGGCGCCGGAGAGGGTCAGCACGACGTAGAAGGCGAGCGCCATGGCGCCCACGGCGGTGCGGGCCGGAACGTCCCGGGGCCGCTGGAGCAGGTTGTGGTGCTTGTAGTCCTTGAGGCGGCGCGCCTCCAGGAACGGATACATCGTCGACAGGCCGACCAGGATTCCGGGTAGCACCACAGTCGGCCAGAACAACGGTGGGATGACGTACCCGTTGCCGATCGGGATGTGGATCTCCCAGCCCGGCATGAGGCGGGTCGAGCCGTCGAGGAACATGACGTACCAGTCGGGCTGGCTGGCCGCCGAGACCACCCACGCCTCGTACGGGCCGAACAGCCAGATCGGGTTGATCTGGAACATGCCGCCCATCAGCGCGATCACGCCGAAGACGACCATGAAGAAGCCGCCCTGCTTGAGCGCGTAGCGCGGGAACATCCGCTCGCCGACCACGTTGGAGTTGGTCCGGCCGGGGCCGGGCCACTGGGTGTGCTTCTGCTTGAACACCAGGCCGAGGTGCACGCTGATCAGCGCCACCAGCAGACCCGGGACGAGCAGCACGTGGGCGATGAAGAAGCGGCTGATGATGATGGTGCCGGGGAACTCCCCGCCGAAGATCGACGAGCTGACCCAGGAGCCGATCACCGGGATCGACAGGATGATCGCGGAGGCGATCCGCAGACCGGTGCCGGACAGGCCGTCGTCCGGCAGCGAGTAGCCGGTGAAGCCGGCCAGGAAGCCGACCCAGAACAGCAGCGAGCCGATGATCCAGTTGGTCTCACGGGGCTTGCGGAACGCGCCGGTGAAGAAGACCCGCAGCATGTGGACCACGATGGCGGCCATGAACAGCAGGGCCGACCAGTGGTGCATCTGCCGCATGATCAGACCACCCCGGACATCGAACGAGATGTCCAGGCTGGAGGCGTAGGCGGCCGACATCGGGGTGCCCCGCAGCGGCGCGTAGCTGCCGTTGTAGATGACCTCGGTCATCGCCGGCTCGAAGAAGAACGTCAGGAAGACGCCGGTGAGCAGCAGGACGATGAACGAGAACAGCGCGATCTCGCCGAGCAGGAACGACCAGTGGTCGGGGAAGACCTTGTTCAGCAGCTTGCGCAGGGGCGTGGCCACCTGGAAGCGGTCGTCCACCGCCCGCGCACTCTTGGCCGGCAGCGCTGCTGCATCAAACTTTCGGCGCTTCATGGCCGCTCCCAGAAGTCGGGACCGATGGTCTCGGTGTAGTCGGACTTCGCCACGAAGAAGCCCTCCTCGTCCACCTCGATCGGCAGCTGCGGCAGCGGCCGGTTCGCCGGGCCGAAGATCGGCTTGGCGTTGTCGGTGATGAGGAACTGCGACTGGTGGCAGGGGCAGAGCAGGCGGTTGGTCTGCTGCTCGTAGAGGCTGGCCGGGCAGCCGGCGTGCGTGCAGATCTTGGAGAACGCGACGTAGTTGCCCCACATGTAGTCGCCGTGGCCCTTGCGCTCGTTCGCGGCGCGCGACTTCTGCGCGTCGTCCTCCCGCAGGTGGATGAGCAGGGTCGGCGAGTCGGCGTGCAGGTTGCTCACGCCGCCGTCGATGCCCGGGAACACGGTGAGCTGGCCGCCGACGCTGACGTCGGCCGGGCGGATCGGGCGGCCGTCCTCACGGATCAGCCGGATCTTCTTGCCGCCCTCGCCCGGCTGGAAGCCGGTGGTGAACATCTGGTTGTTCTTGTGCGGCTGCTCGATCAGGCCACCGATCAGCGGGGCCGCGGCCACCGCGCCCACCGGCGCCAGGCCGGCGAGCAGCGAGATGCCGAGCAGCGGCCGGCGACGGACGCCCATCTCGTCGGCCAGGTAGAGCATGGTCTCGCCGGTGATCTTGCGACCCTCCGGGTCGTCGGCCTGGTCGTGCCGGTCCTGGATCGAGACCTCCTTGGGCAGCAGCTTCTTGCCCCAGGTCAGGATGCCGAAACCGATGCCCAGCAGCGCCAGGCCCAGCGTCACGCCGAGCAGCGGCGTGTAGAGCTTGTCGCCGCCGGTACCCGGCTCCCACTGCCACGGCCACCAGATGTAGACCACCAGGAAGGCGGTCGCGAAGACGCCGGTCAGCAGGAACATCAGGGCGACCGTGCGGGTCAGCCGGCGCTCGGCCTTGCTGCCCGGGACCACCTGCGGCTCGTAGTGGACGATCTCGATGTCGTCCCGCCGCGCGCCCTCCTGGACGATGTCGAACCGGGAGAGCCGGGGGTCGTTCACGTCGAGCGGCTCCGGGCCCTGCTGGGCCTGGTGCTCGGTGTGGGTGCTCATGCCGTCACCTCGCTACGGGTGACGCCGGGGGTCGGCGCCACAGCACTGGAAGCATTGATCCGTCCGGTCACGACTTGCCCGCGATCCACAGGCTCGCGAAGACCAGCGCGACGATGCCGACCAGGAAGATCGCGAGACCCTCGGTCGACGGGCCGTAGCGGCCCAGGTTGAAGCCGCCCGGATCGCCGTCGTGCTTCAGCGTCTCCTGGATGTAGGCGATGATGTCCGCCTTCTCCTCGGGCGTGATCTGGTTGTCGCCGAACACCGGCATGTTCTGCGGGCCGCTCAGCATCGCGGCGTAGATCTGCCGGTCGCTGGCCGGCGCCAGGCTCGGCGCGTACTTGCCGGAGGACAGCGCGCCGCCGCCGCCGCTGAAGGCGTGGCACTGCGAGCAGTTGATCCGGAACAGCTCACCACCGGTGGACAGGTTGGCGCCCTCACGCAGGTCGCCGTTGGGGACCTCCGGGCCGCCGCCGAGCTCCTGGATGTACTGCCCGAGCTGGCGCACCTGCTCGTCGGTGAACTGCGGCGGCTTGCGCATGGCCTGGGCCTCCTGCCGGGCCATCGGCATGCGACCGCTGCTGACCTGGAACTCGACCGAGGCCGCTCCGACGCCGATCAGGCTCGGACCGCGGCCCTCGACGCCCTGGGCGTTGCGACCGTGACAGGTCACACAGCTCACGTCGAACAGCGCCTTGCCCTCGTTGCCTGCGGCGGTCAACGGAGGGTTGTCCTGCGCCTGCACGCCGGGGGCGAAGACGGTGTAGGCACCGCCGGCCAGCATCAGCGCGGCGAACAGCCGGACCGCGGCACCCAGCCGGCGGCGGCCCCTGCTGCGCGCTACGGGCCGCCCGCGCAGCCGCGCGAGCAGACCGCGTCGGCGGTCGTTGTCAGAAGTCATGACCTGTGTCCTTAACCGGTTGGACCTTGTCTCAGGGGACGGAGCAGCGGCGCGGTTCGTGACGCGCCAAGATCACTGGAGCCAGTAGATCATGGCGTAGAGCCCGATCCACACGACGTCCACGAAGTGCCAGTAGTAGGACACGACGATCGCCGAGGTCGCCTGGGCGGGGGTGAACCGGCCCATCGTGGTACGGATCATGAAGATCACGAAGGCGATGAGGCCGCCGGTCACGTGCAGACCGTGGAAGCCGGTGGTGAGGTAGAACATCGACCCGTAACCGTCTTCGTTGATCTTCACACCCTCGTGCACCAGGGTCCGGTACTCGTTCAGCTGACCGAGCACGAAGATCAGACCCATCACGAAGGTGATCGTGAACCACCGGCGCAGAGCGTGGACGTCACCGCGCTCGGCCGCGAACACGCCGATCTGGCAGGTGATCGAGGAGAGCACCAGGATCACCGTGAACGTGGTCGCGTACGGGATGTTCAGCACCTCGGTGTGCTTCTCCCACTGCTCCGGCGCCGCCGCGCGGATGGAGAAGTACATCGCGAACAGCGCCGCGAAGAACATGAGTTCGCTGGAGAGCCACACGATCGTCCCGACGCTGACCATGTTGGGTCGGGTCAGGGAGTGGATCCGGCTCTTGTCAATGGCTGGGGCCGCAGTCACGCGGTCATTATTGCCCCTGACCGGGACCGACGATCAGCGGGGTGCCAAACCGGTCCCTTCCGTGGCCCGATCGTGGTGGTCCGCTTCGCCTGACCTACCCTGAAAAGCGTGCTGCACGTCGATCAGATCCGCGCCGTCACCTCGGCTGTTCCGGCGACACTGGCGGCGGGAGGCGAGGGCGCCCCGCCGCCGTTCACCGTGACCCGGGTCCTCACCGAGACCCGCCTGGACAGCTGGCTCACGCTGGGCATCGTCCTGGCCGCCGGCCTCTACCTCTACGGGGTGCACCGGCTGCGGCTGCGCGGCGACCGCTGGCCGGTCGTCCGTACCGTGTCGTTCCTCGGCCCCGGCCTCGGCGGCATCGCCCTGGTCACGCTCACCGGCCTCGGCGCGTACGACACCGCCCTGCTCTCGGTGCACATGGTGCAGCACATGGTGCTGTCCATGATCGCGCCGATCTTCCTGGCGCTCGGCGCCCCGGTGACGCTGGCGCTGCGCACGCTGCCGGTGCGGCCCCGCAAGCGGCTGCTCGCGATCGTGCACAGCAAGGTGATCCGGATCTACAGCTTCCCGCTCGTGGCGTTCGCCATCTTCGTGGTGAACCCGTTCGCGCTGTACTTCACCGACCTCTACGAGTTCACCCTGCGCCACGAGTGGGCGCACGAACTGGTCCACGCGCACTTCATCGCCACCGGCTGCGTCTTCTTCTGGCCGCTGCTCGGCCTGGACCCGCTGCCCGGCCGCTGGCCGTACCCGGGGCGCGCGCTGCTCATGCTGCTCTCGGTGCCGTTCCACACCGTCCTCGGCCTGACCATCATGCAGAGCACCACGCTGTTCGGCGGCGACTGGTACCCGTCGCTCAACCTGTCCTGGTCCGACCCCTGGAACGACCAGGTGGTCGCCGGCGGCATCCTGTGGGCCGGCGGCGAGTTCGTCAGCGTCACCATGCTCGCCGTCCTGGTCGTCCAGTGGGTCAAGCAGTCCGAGCGCGAGGCCCGCCGGCTCGACCGCGAGCTGGACCGCCAGGAGGCCCGCCAGCGCGCCGCGGAGGCGAGCACCTGACGGCACGTTCCGGGGTACGCCCCGAGCCCGCCGGGCGGGGCGACGGCCCGGATGTGACGACCGCTACGATCAGCGGGCAGCTACGAGGTGGGAGCCACGTCACGATGAGCGATCGTCTTTGCACCGTCCTGCTCTACAGCGACGACCCGAAGGTCCGCGACCGGATGCGGCTCGCCGTGGGCACCCGGCCGGCGCCCGGGATCGAGATCGAGTTCGTCGAGGCCGACGACTACAACGCCTGCATCCGGCTGGTCGACGACTACGAGATCGACCTGCTCCTGCTCGACGGCGAGGCGACCCCGGGCGGCGGCATCGGCATCGCCCGCCAGATCAAGGACGACCGGGACGACGCGCCGCCGACCTGCGTGGTGCTGGCTCGCGCCGCCGACCGCTGGCTGGCCGCGTACGCCGAGGTCGACGCCACGCTGACCCACCCGCTGGACCCGGTGGTCGCCGGCAGCACCGTGGCGGAGCTGCTGCGCCGCACCCACGCCGCGGCCTGACCCCTCCGGTCCTCGCGCGCCACGGCGACGCGGCCGTGGCGCGCCCCAACCGCTTTCCTCACGCCGCTCGGGAGGCCCGCCATGGGCGAACGGACCTGGCCGCTTCTGCTCAACGCGCTGCTGCGCGGCGAGGAGCTCTCCACCGCCGACACCGCGTGGGCGATGGGCGAGATCATGGCCGGCTCGGCCACCCCGGCGCAGATCGCCGGGTTCGCCGTGGCGCTGCGCACCAAGGGTGAGACCCCCGCCGAGCTTGGCGGCCTGGTCGAGGCCATGCTGACCCGCGCGGTGCCGGTGCACCTGCCCGAGGACGTACGCGCGACCGCGCTGGACGTGGTCGGCACCGGCGGAGACCTCGCGCACACGGTGAACATCTCCACCATGGCGGCGCTGGTGGTCGCCGGGGCCGGGGTCCGCGTGGTCAAGCACGGCAACCGGGCCGCCTCCTCCTCGTGTGGCACCGCCGACGTGCTGGAGCAGCTCGGCGTACCCCTCGACCTGGCACCGGAGCAGGTGGCCCGCTGCGTCACCGAGGCCGGCATCGGCTTCTGCTTCGCCGCCCGCTTCCACCCCGGCATGCGCCACACCGGCCCGGTCCGGCGCGAGATCGGCGTACCCACCGCGTTCAACTTCCTCGGCCCGCTGACCAACCCGGCGCGGCCCCGCGCGGGCGCCGTGGGCTGCTTCGACAAGCGGATGGCCCCGGTGATGGCCGCCGTCTTCGCGGCCCGTGGCGACTCCGCGATCGTGGTACGCGGCGAGGACGGCCTGGACGAGTTCAGCACCGGCGCCCCCACCCGGGTCTGGGTGGCGCAGCAGGGCAGCGTCACCGAGGCCGTGCTGGACGCGACGGACCTCGGCGTGCCCCGGGCCACCCTGGCCGACCTGCGCGGCGGGGACGCGGTCTACAACGCCGACGTCGTCCGCCGCCTGCTCGCCGGTGAGACCGGCCCGGTGCGGGACGCGGTGCTGGTCAACGCCGCTGTCGCGCTTGCCACCCAGGGTCCGCTCGACGGCGATCTGCACGAGGTGCTGCGGGCCAACCTGGACCGGGCCGCCGAGGCTGTCGACTCGGGCGCCGCCGCGGCCGCGCTGGAGCGCTGGCTCGAGGTGGCGCGCACCGCCTGACGGCGGCCTGGCGCGGGTGTTGTCGTACCCGCGTGCCAAACTACACGGGAGTTATTTTCCGTTTTCGGTCTTTCCGTTTTCGGTCTCTGGTCCGCCGGCCGGCGTCTCACCGCCTGGGCCGGTGCCCGGAGCGAGAGGAGCCTCCCGTGTCTGACCGCGAGCTGCACTGTGACACCTGCGAGGGCGTCGTGCTGTTCGAGGCGCCGCCGTGCGGCGACGGGCACGGCGCCGACTGCCCGGAGCTGATCTGCACCGGTTGCGGCGCGGCAGTGGTGATCGCCACGTTCACGTTCCGCGAGACCCGCCTGGCGAGCCGCCGCACACCCCGCCGGCCGTTCCATTCACCGGAAGCGCCGTTCCACTTGCCAGGACCACGGGAGATCTTGGAAGCAAAGCGCCCTCATAGGGGCCCTTTCCTTCCAAGATCTCGCTCACCGCACCGTTCGTCCGCGTTCAAGGCCGGGTGCCGTGACGAGTCAGGGCCGACACCTCACGCCCGAAGGCCCGAC
The DNA here is from genome assembly GCF_001029515.1 of Micromonospora sp. RV43. NCBI lineage: Bacteria > Bacillati > Actinomycetota > Actinomycetes > Micromonosporales > Micromonosporaceae > Micromonospora > Micromonospora sp. RV43. Next base: position 15,904 of record NZ_LEKG01000179.1, read on the forward strand.
GCCCGCCCTCACGCCTTACGCGCACCGCCGACCGCCCAGGCGAGCGCCGGCCACCGTGCGCTCCCGCGCCGGCCCGGCCTCGTTGATCAAGGAGTTTGAGGCACTTTCGCGCGCCGTCGATGACACAAACCCCTTGATCACCGGTTCGGCCGGGGAGAGCCCTCGCCACCCCGGCCACCAAGCGGTGATCAAGGAGTTTGGGTCCACCGGGGCGACCGTGGGGGACACAAACTCCTTGATCACGAGCGGCGGACGGTTGGGCTGTCGGGCGGGCGAGGTGGAGCGAGGTGGGGTGGGC
>NZ_LEKG01000017.1:0-60833 GCF_001029515.1 Micromonospora sp. RV43
GGGATGGGGCGGGCCTGCTGGGTACGCCGCTCGGCGGCGGCGGCGAGAGCGGCGTCGCGGGCGGCGACCTGCTCGACGCGGGCCGCCTCGTACGCGGCGCGTTCGTCGTCGACCCGGTCGGCGCGCTTGGTGTTGGCGTTGGCCCAGGCGTCGGCCCAGGAGTCGAACAGGTACCGGCGCAGCGGGCCGCGGCTCCAGAAGCCGGTCGCCTTCGGGCGGGCCTTGCCGGTGCGCTTCTCCCGGGCGGCCCACCGCTTGTCCCAGAACTCGCGGCGCGGGCTGTTCTGGCCCTTCGAGGCGTGCATGACGTCCTCGACGGCGTTCTTGAGCACCCACACCAGGGCGATGACGAGCAGCAGCGGCAGGAACACGTCCATCACCACGCCGTCACGAACGCGCTGGCCACGTCGGCGGCCCCCTCGCCGACGGCGTTCATCGCCCCGTCGCCGGCGCCGGCCCACACCCCACCGGCGATAGCCAGCAGCGTGGGGAAGGCCAGGGCCAGCCACGGCAGGAACTTCGACGCCTTCGACGCCTTGGTCGGCCACAGGTCGTGCAACAGCCACAGGAACACGCCGAAGGCGAGCGCGCCGGGGATCGCCAGGCCGAACGCCTTCGCGGTCCCGGCGGACGCGGCGCTGCCGATCAGCTCGCCGGCCTTGCGCATGAAGTCACCGGCCCAGCCGGCCGCGCCAGCGATACCGCCGCCAGCGATGAGCATCAGCCAGCCGGTGAGCTTCGGGGTCTTCTTGCGCTTCCACTGGACCAGGCCGGCGACCAGGCAGAACACGGCGAGGGTGATCGCGGCCGACTTCAGCTCGGTCGAGTTGTCGTCCTTGGGCGCTGCCGCGGCCAAGAGGGTGAGAGTGGACATCGGGTGCCTCCCTTCGAGGCGGGTAGGTGGAGCAGGGGGATTCCGCGGAATGCGAGCGGGAGGTGTTACAGCCAGCCCGGCCAGGGCAGCCAGGCGCCGGGCGGAGTGTGGGCGAGCAGCCCGTACAGGACGGTGACGGTGGCCAGGCGGCCGGGGCGCTGCACGATCCAGGCCGCGTAGTACAGGACCGTCGTCGCCGCGACGGCCAGCCACGAGTAGCCGATGCCCAGCGCGCGTACCGGGCCGATGCCGGCGCTGGTCCACTCGCCGGTGCGGGCGTAGGCGATCAGCTCCAGCAGCGTCGCCGGCGGGTCGGCGACCACCGACGGGGGACGCCAGTACGCCGCCAGACGCTCCTTCAGGCCGTCCCAGACCCCCGGCGAATCGGTCGGCTGGTGACCTTGCGTGAGTACGGTTTCCGGGGCTACCCTCGCGCGCGCACCTGCGCGCGCTGCGCTGCTGGCCGTCCCGGCCGGGACCCCTGCGGAGTGCGGAGTGGGGAGTGCGGTTTCACGCTCCGTCACGGGTACGGGCGACGGGCGGCGGCGGGCCGGGCTGGCCTGCTCGTTGGTCGTGGTGCTCATGCCGATGCCTCCTTCAGCAGTTGCTCGGCCAAGTTCTTGAGCTGCTCGACGGTGTGTCCGGCGACCTGGTCGGCCCGCGCGGCGGGCAGCTCGGCCAGGGCGCTGGCCAGGAACGACGCGGCGGCGGACACCTTCTGACCAGGGGTTTTCGCGGCAGCGATCCGGACCCCGAAAGCGGCCCGCTTGCGCTGCGGCCGGGACTCCGAACGCTTCGGGGCCGCCGGCAGCTCACCGACCACCGACCGCGCCGCGTCCCGGACCCGACGCCGGTCATCACGGCTGTGGCCTGCGGAAACTCCGACGACGCGTTCGGCGGCTCGGGTCCTGCGGTAGCCCGACATCACACCTCCTAGTTGATCTTGTGGGGGAGAGGGGTTGTTGATCTTGGGCCGACCCGACCAGAAACGCCCGGGCCGGCCCCCGGTCACGCGACGCGACCGCTGGTGAGTGCGAGGACCTGGCCGACGATTTCCGCCGGCACGGCATTGAGGACCCGGCGGATCGTGCGGTCGGAAATCTTGGTGATCTCCGCCAGCTCGGCCTGGGTGGCGTCCGGGTTTTCCGCCCGGGCGGCCAGGATGACCGCCACCGTTTCCGGTCGGACCTTGTCCACCTCAGGCAGGTTGTCCGGCAGCGCCGCCGGAACCGAGGCCAGAGATTTCCGGGCGGCGGGCCGCACGATTTCCGGCTGCCGACCGGCACTGGTTTCCGCCTTCTCCTGCGCCCGAGCGAGGGCCCGGCGGGTGCGCTCCAGCTCGTTGACGAGACCATCGCGGGCATCCTTGATCGCCTGGGCCTCCTGCTCGGCCACCGCCCGGGCGGTGGCCTGCCGCTCGGCGAAACGCTGCGCCTCGTCGAGCTGAGCCCGCAGCGCCCGGACCGTTTCGTCCAGTTCGTCGGCCCGGTCCTGGGCGGCCTGGGCGGTGTAGCGGGCCTCGGCCAGGGTCTGCTGGTAGTCGCGTTCGGCCTGCTCAGCGGCCTCGTTCAGGATCCGCACCTGCTCGGTGGAGGTCTGCTCGGCCAGGACCCGAGCGGTGGCGGCCCGATCCGCGGCGTCGCGGGCCTCGGCGAGCCGCCCCTCGGCCAGGCGGGCCGCCTCGGTAGCGGCGGCAGCACGCTGCTCGGCGGCCCGAGCGGCCTCGGCGGCCTCGGCTACGGCCCGGGTGTGGGCGGCGATTTCCGCCTCGGTGGCGGCCTCGATTTCCGCTCGCTTTTCCGCCTGCGCCTGCGCCTGCGTTTCCGCCTCGGTCGCGCGGGTTTCCGCCGCGACCCGGGCGGCGGTTTCCGCCTCGGCCCGCGCCGTTTCCGTCCGCGCCGCCTTCTCGGCTTCCGCCTGCGCAGCCCGAGCGGCAGCGGTTTCCGCCCGCGCCGCGCGGACCTCTTCCGCCTGCCGGGCCGCCTCCTCGGCAGCCGCGATCTCCTTTCCGGTACGGCCCGTGAGGATCTTGACCCTGACGACCACGATCGGCGCGATGCAGGCGACCGCGACCACCAGGCCCCACGGCGTCTCCTCGCCCTTGGTGATGTAGACGGGCAGAAGGTGCACCGCGATCTGGCAGAAGATCATCAGCAGCATGCCGATGACCATGTCCTTCCACCTGCGACGGTGGAAGGCGGTGATCACGTACACGTCGATCATCACCGGGAACATCCAGGCGATCCACGGCGAGAAGTGCGCCAGCACCGCCAGGTCGAACTCACCCTTGGCCGTGAGGATCACCGCGGCCACCATCGCGATCCACGGACCCCACGACGCGTTGGCGAGCTTCTGCTTCATCGAGTCACCCGCCCAGCGGCCGACAGGCTGGGCACCCGCTCGTCGGCGATCAGCGCCTTCCCGGTGCCGAGCAGCTCCCGGGCGATCTCGTCCTCGGCGCACGACTGGTGGCACGCCGCGCCCTTGGCGTCACGCATCTTCGTGGCGGTGTCGCAGACCCGGCAGGGCAGCGACCGGTCGCGGTCGTAGTGGCCCGGGCCGGTCCAGTCCAGGTGCACCCGCACCACCAGCAGGGCGGCCATCAGCACACCTCCCCGCGCGCCTGGCGGGCCGCCCGCACCCGGGCGAGCAGCTCCTTGCCGAGGGGGTCCAGGTCGGCCTCGTCGACGTCGACGGCGAGAGGGTGGCGGCGGTCGTCGATCCACCGGGCCGCCCAGCTAGCGCCGGCGGCGGCAACCACCAGGCCGACCGCGACGGCGGGGGAGTACAGCAGCACCTGCGGCACCTGGTCGGCGTACTTCGCGAGGGCCTGACCAGTCAGCGCCGCCGCCGGGGCCCCGGCCACCGCAGCACCGGCGGCGATCCGCAGCGTCCGTGAGCAGGCCGGCGTGACCGGCCGATTCGCCGTGCGGCGGGACTCGCGCTCGTCGTCGACCATCCGGCGCAGCTCGCCGGCGAACCAGCCCGGCAGCGCCGCGACCTCGGCAGCTCGCCGCTCCAGCTCGACGTTCGACATCTTGCGCAGGCCGGCACGGTGCTGGGCCAGCGCGGCAGCCAGGTCCAGTGCCTTCGTCGGGGCCGTCATGCCGCACCCCCCAGCGCGCGAGCGGCCTCGGCCATCTCCCGCAACCGCACGACCGGCCGCGACTCGACCGGCGGCAGCTCGGCGATCCGGTCGTACTCGGCGGCCTGGTCGCCGCCGGCCGCCTTCGCCCGGTACAGCGCCAGGTCCGCCGCGCGAAGCACCCGCGACGGCTCGTCACCGACCATCGCCGACACCACGCCGACGCTGGCCCGCACCGCCAGGGCTTGCCCGCCCGGCAGCACCACCGGCGCGGTCAGGGCCCGCACCACCTCGGCGCCGAGCAGGTGCGCGATCGGCGCCGGCGAGGGGCAGGCCAGCACGATCTCGTCACCGCCGAGCCGGGCCGCCACCGCGCCGTCGACCTCGCCAATCGCGCCGGACAGTCGGGCCGCGACCTCGACCAGCACCGCGTCGCCCGCGTCGTGGCCGTAGGTGTCGTTGACCTGCTTGAACCCGTCCAGGTCCACGATCGCCAGGTCGTACGGCTCCATGGCCAGGTCTGCCAGGGCCTCCCGCAGACCGGTCCGGTTCGCCAGGCCCGTCAGCGGGTCGACCAGCGCCGCACTGCGGGCTCTCGCCAGCTCGGCGCGCTGCGTCCACACCGTCCGCACGCTCCACAGGTGCGCTGCCAGGGACACCGCGACGGTGACCGGGATCAGCATCGTTCGCGCCTTCACCGGGTCACCTCCGACCCGGTCGCGGTCGCCCACGCCTGGACGACATTCCGCGGAATCCGGCCGCGCTCGCGTACGGCGTAGCCGTTGGCCTGGGCCCACTGGCGGATCGCGGCGCGGTGCGCGGCGGCCTCCGGCCCGGTGCCCATCTTCTGCCGCAGCGCGGCGAGCTCGGCGGTGAGCTTGGCTTCCTTCTCGGCCAACTCGCGGCGGCGGGCCTCGGCGGCCTGCTCGATCTCCAGCCGGCCGGTCAGCTCCGCAACCAGGGTGCCGATCTTCTCGGCGAGCTGACGGGTGCGGCCGGCCTCGCTGCCCTTGGCCAGCGCCAGCAGCTCCTCCAGCGTCTTGCCGGTGAGGACGTCCTCCGCGCCGGTCGGGGCCGTCACGTCAGCCGGCGCGGTGATGACCCGGATGCCCATCGGCGTTCCCAGGTCGGGGACGACCGGCGTGCCCTTCGCGGCCCGCACCAGGGCGGCCCGGTCGACGCCGTTGACCGGCGCCATCGTCGTGGTGCTCATGCCGGCATCACCGCCGTCACCGGCAGCAGCCCCCGCAGGGCCCGCAGCGCCTTGTACTGGAGCGCCTTGATCGCCGCCGGGGTCTTGCCCAGCACCTGCGCGGTCTCCTCGATCGACAGCTCGCGCAGGTATCGCAGCGTGATGCACTGCTGCTGCACCGGGTTGAGCTGCTCGATCCCGGCCAGCAGGGCCTCACGGGTCAGGGTGTTCACCGCGGCGGCCTCCGGGCTCGGCGCCCGGTCGACCGGGGCCGCGTCCCGCAGCTCGGCGACCGGCCGCTCACGCCGCTGGTGCGACCGCTGCCAGTTGATGACCAGGTTCCGGGCGATCGTGGTCACCCAGGCGCCGAAGTCGCCGCCCGGCCGGCGGAAGCTGGCCAGGTTGCGCAGCGCCCGCAGGAACGTCTCCGAGGTCAGGTCCTCCGCCACCTGCCGGTCCAGGACCCGGCGGTAGATGAAGCGGAAGACCTGGTCGACATACCGGTCGTAGACCAGGCCGAACGCCTCCGCGTCACCAGCCTGCGCCCGCGCCACCAGCGCCGACACCTCGCCTGCCATCGATCCGGAAGGAGCCTGCGCCGGATCGGCCGGGGCAGGGCTTACCCTCATTGCTGGCATCTGTTCCTCCTTGCGAAGTCGGGGTGGATGCCGTCCGGGCTCGGTGGGGGGCTATCCCGCCGAGCCCTCTTGCTGCATGCACGCGCATTCAAGGTCTATTAGGTACTCATTGACCAGACAATGCGCTTGGTGTTGATGGTGCTACTGAGCACCAAGGGGCGTCAAGGGGTAAGGGCAACATTGACTAGACATTGTTCGGCCGCGTGAGCGAGACTCGGAACGTGGAGACCTTCAGAGGCAGCTCAATGCCGGCCTACCAGCGCATCGCCGCTGCGATACGCGACAAGATCGCGTCAGGTGAGCTGACGAGCGGCGAGCAGTTGCCGACGGAACTCGAGCTGGCCGAGCAGTGGGGGGTTGCGCGACAGACGGTCCGCAACGGCCTGGCGGTCCTAGTGTCGGAGGGCCTCGTGGTGGCGAAGCGCCCGCTCGGGCACTTCGTGCGCAAGCGGGAGAACATGCTCTATCGCCCACAAGGCGAATCGCGGGACCAGCCGGCAAGCCCAGAGATGGACCGCTTCTGCCAGCAGATCACCGAGGAAGGACGCCTCCCAAGCCAGACGATCGACGTCTCTCTAGTTCAGGCACCGCCCGATATCGCGCAGCGTCTCCAGGTCGATCCGGGCACGGTTGTGGTTGCCCGTCGACGGGTCCGCTACATCAACGGCGAGCCGATCAACATCAACGACTCACACTTCCCCCTCGACATCGTCAAAGAGTCCGAGATCATGTCTCCGGCCGACGTCGCTCGGGGCACGAACCAGGTGCTTGCCGATCTTGGATATCCCCAGGACCGTGCGATCGACGAGATCTACACCCGGATGCCTACCCCAGAGCAGATCCACCGCTTGGGCTTAGGTCCGGGAACGCCGGTAGCCGTTCACTACGTGACCGGCTATGTCGCCGACGGCACGCCGGTGAGGTGCACAGTCAACGTGCTGCCGAGTGATCAACATGTCATCGTGTTCGAGCGCAAGTTCGAGCGAACCTGGAGCTGAACCCACCTTGGCCCTAACTATTCGTCCCGCCGAGGACGACGACGAGTTCGAGATCGCAATGAGCCTGCTCACGCAGCGAATCCAGTGGCTACGCGATCGGGGCTCCGATCAGTGGGCGACGTGGGAAAGATGGCGGACCAAGCTGGGCCCCTCGCTGGCCGCTGGCGACATCTGGATCCTCTGGGACGACGATGAGGCGATCGGCACGATCACCGTCGAGATGACCGGTGACTCTGACTTCTGGACCCCCGCGGAGCTGGCAGAACCGGCCGCTTACGTCTCGAAGCTGGCGGTGCGCCTCGACCGCGCTGGCGAGGAACTCGGAGCCCTTCTACTGGCATGGGCAGGCGATTACGCCTTCCGGTATGGATGTCGATACGTCCGCTTGGACGCTTGGAAGACCAACAAGGAGTTGCACAACTACTACCTCGCCCGTGGCTGGACCTACTTGCGTACGTCTACCGACCCTCGACGGCGATCCGGGGTGCTGTTCCAGCGCCCCGCCGCGCCCATGGACCAGGAGCCGGTTGAGCTTCGAACGATCACTACACATCGGGAATGAGCGGCTGACGGTGTAGCTAGTCCGGCATGTAGATGACGGGTAGGTCGCCGTCGCCGTACCGGTCCTCTCGGGTGAGGATCGCCGCGTCGTGGTCGAAGCTGGCCATGATGGTGGTCGCCAGGTCGGCGCGGCCGGTGTACCCGCGCCAGTAGGCCAGCTCGTGCCAGGTGTGACCGTCGGTAGACAGCACTAGACAGGCATCGAGGGTCAGGAGCCGGCGGAGGGTGGCGCGGTCTTTCGGGTCGTCGATGGCGGCCAGGGCTTCGGCGGCGGTGACGGCGGTGACGCCGAAGCGGTTGCGGTCGGCGATGACCTCATGCAGCGGCTCGGCGACGTGCACCGAGCCGGCGACGTAGGCCAGGAGCGCAGACCGGTCCAGCAGCAGCCGCACCGGCCGATCATCGTCGTCGGGGGTCACGCGGCGGGCTGGTCGAGGGCGCTGGCAATCTCTTCCTGCATGTGTTGGCGGATCCGCTCGCGGACGGCCTGGCGGCGTTCCGTGGGCCATTCGGCTTCGACGGCGGCGCGGCGGGCTCGGGCGGCGGCGACGCCCTGCTCGGTGATCTGGATGCCGGCGTGTGCCAGCTCGGCGTCCAGGGCATCCAGACGCATCCGGTCGCGGACGGCCTGGGTGATGTAGGCGCTGGCGTTGGGCTCCTGCTCCAGCCGCTCGGCGACGTCTGGCGGGACGGAGATCGACAGCTTCCTTACCGGCCTGGTCATACCGGACAGCATACGCCAGTGGCACCGGACTTTTGCTCGATCGCGAGTGCTCGATCCTTGGCCTGAGCAGCACAAAGACCACGGTGCAATGCATGAAAACGGCTCGTATCCTCGTGGTTCCTGATCTCCAGCGCACGTGAGGAGCCGCCCTACATGCCGCCTGTCCCGGTCATCACTCCTGCCGTGGTTCGTCAGCCGGCGCAGGTCTCCTCCTGTGACGTCGCCGGGTGCACGCGCAGGGCCACCGCGACCTGGCAGGTCGTACGGACCGGCATCATTTTCGGTGACCGGTGGATAGCGGGGGAGGACCTCGACCTGTGCCGAGAGCATGAGCGGCGGGCTGCGGTGATGACCGGCGCGGAGGAGCACATCGAGGGCTGATGCCTCCCGGCTAGGCCGGCATGACGCTGGCGAACAGGTCGAGTTGCTCCCCGGGGTCGGCCGGCCGGCACGCCGCCCATACGGCTTGTCCGGCTCGTGAGCAGGCGTCGACGACCTCGGTCCAGCCGGCGCCTCGGAAGCCGCCTGGGTGGTCGCGCCAGGCGGTGACGGCCTCCTGGCAGCTCTGGATCAGGTCGTTGGTGATACGGCCGTTGTCCAGGACGGCGCCTACGTCGGTCCAGTTGAGCCTCAGCGGCCGGTGGAGGTTCCCGTCGGTGATCTCGATCCGTGTCCGGTCGAGGCGCAGCATCCGGCCGGCGGGCAGTGTCTGCCCGGCGTACTCCGGGGCGAGCCGCCGGGCGTCTCGGGTGCGCCAGTAGGTCAGGGGGTCGATGGCGTGACTGCACGTGGTGATCCCGATGGCCCAGGCCAGCAACGGGCGGTGGGTGGCTGGGGTGGCGGTGGCGAGGATGGTGCGGGCCTCGGCCCGGTGGTTGGTGGTCATGGTGATCTCCCCGTCGTGTGGTTGGTCGGGTGGCGTGCCCGCGCCCGGGCCGGTGGTGGCCCGGGCGCGGGAGACGGTCAGTCGAGGTCCTGGTCGACGTCGACCACGTCGGGCAGCCGGGTCCAACCGGCGGGGGTCCATACCTGCCAGTGCTGGCCGGTGCCGGCGGGCAGGTCGCGGCGCAGGGCGCGGGCGATCGCGCGGTGCCAGGCGGCATCGGTGGTCAGCGGCGCGGTGGCGCTGGCGTAGGTGATCGGGTACGGCGCCCCCACGGCCTGGCCGTCGCCGTCGAGGGTGTGCTGCATCAGCCGGACCGAGGCTCGGGAGGCGGCCACCTGCGCGGCGACGTTCTCCGCGGTGATGTGCTCGCGGACCAGCTCGGCGAGCACGTCGGCGACGGTGGCGGGCTCGCCGGTGAACAGCCGCGCCGTGGCGGCGTACTCGTCGAGGTCCCTTCCCCAGAAGTGGGGGTTCACCGGGCGGTAGGTGGCGACTCGGTGCGGGCGGTGCGGGTGCGTGGTGATCCAGCCGAGGAAGTGGTCGCCGAGGTACAGCCGGTGCTGTTCCGCGCGGTCGGGGCCGGGCTGGGTGGGGCCGTCGACGCGGAGCTGGGTGTGCGGCACGGTCAGGCCGGTGTGCGGCAGGGTCACCGGTCCGTTGGTCGCCGCGGTGACTCTGGCGTTGATCCAGACCACGCGGATCGGGTTGCCCTTTGTGCAGGTGCGGCAGTCGATCGGCTCGGTGACGGCGGCGCCGGCCGCGACGGTGTCGCCTCGGGTGCCGGCGCCGCACGCGCTGGGGATGTAGCGGGGCTCGCCGGCCGGGCCCTTGATGCTGCTCAGGTTGCCGAGGTGCACGGAGCGGCCTCGGCCGATGCGCACCGGCGCGAGCTGGGCGGGCCGGTTGGGGGTGGTGCTGGTCATGGTCTCGATCCCTTCGATGTGCTGAGAGTCGGGCTGGCGGGAGCCCGGGCCGGCCCTCTCGGTGGGCCGGCCCGGTCGGTTGTCAGCAGTCGTCGGGGTCGGGGTCGTTGCCGTCGTGCTGGTCGGCCGCGCCGTACAGCGAGACCGCGATCTCGTCGAGGTGGGCGAAGAGGCCGTGCCGGTAGACCACCTGGCTGTGGATCGCCTGGGCCTGCGGCCCCCACTGGTCGACCAGGTAGTCGCTCAGCGCCGCCCGCGCCTGGTCGGCGAGGGCCTGCGCCTGGTCGCGGCCGGCCAGGTCGACGGCGGCGTCGAAGATGGCGGCGGCGAGGTCGTAGCCGACCCCCGCCGGGTGGGCGAGCACTCGGCGGTTGGCGGCCCGCAGGATGACCGCCGGACCGAACTCGCCGGTCTCGAACGGGCACAGCGGGCCGCAGGGGTTGGCGAGGTGAGCACCGCAGCCGATGCACTCGTCCTGGTGGTCGATCTCCCGGGTCGGGATCGTCGTACGCTGGGACATGGAACTCCCTTTCGCAGAGGGGCTGTTTCTCCTGGTTCGGCTGGGTGTTGGCTCACCCGGTCGGACCGTTCCTTGCTCCTCTATCGTACAGGAAAAGGTATAGGAAAAGCTGTCCCGAGGGTCTTTTTCTGTACCTTTTTGCCGTACGCTTGCGGGCATGAGCAGCGAATCGGAGATGCGCCGGCCCGAGGTGTCGGCGGGGATGGCGGCAGCCCGGGACCGGGGTGTGCGGTTGGGTCGGCCGCCGGCGCCGTTGCCGCCCTCAGCCGCCCGGGCGGTGCAACTGCGGGGTGAGGGACTGTCGCTGGCCGCGATCGCCACAGCGTTGAACGCCGAGCAGGTCCCGACGCCGTCCGGGAAGGGACAATGGGCTAAGAGCAGCGTCAAGTACGTCCTCGACCGGCACGACGCGGCGCAGGGCTCGGGGTAGGCCCCGTGGGCGGGGTTTGCGGGCTTGCCCGCGCGCGGTGCCGGGGGTGGGGTGGGATCTCCTCGTGTCGGCCGATCTCCGATCAACCGGGCCGGCTCTGGGACGGCCGGGCTCGGCGTAGCCGACCGCGAAGCGGCTTGGCCTGGCCGTCCCAGAGACGGTCTGGTAGCCCTCTGGGCGGCCGGCGCGAGGAGATCCCACCCCCGGGTGACCACTCACCCACCTGGCACCTGTGGTCCCCGCCGGATCTCCGAGAGAGGCCCCGCCGGAGGCGTCGATATTGGAGAGCGCCACCACGACGGCCGGGTACCCGTCCGCGTCTGCTGGGCCGGCTCGCTCTCCCGGCGGTGATTCCGTGGCATCGCCCCCTTGGCGCGGCGCTGGCGGTGACGCGGCCTCCGCTGGCGCGGCGGCGGTCGTGGCCCGGATCTCTCTCGACGTTGCGCGCCGGGGCTGACTACCGTGGGCGGGGAGTCGATCACTACGGGGGAACGATGACCGACGAAGCTACGCAGCCTGCACCGCCGCGAACTGCAGACAGCACGATCGCGGCTTTGCAGGACCAAATTGACCAGCTCACGTCCACGCTGGAGTACCACCAGCGGCTGTTCGAGCGGTTGCGCGCCCAAGGGGTGCTGGCAGCGGGTGAGCCCGACGACGAGCGGGTGTCATGACGGCCCCGGACCAGCCCGGCGGCTTGGTCCCGGCTGAGACCGCCGAGCGCGTCGACGCGGCCCGTGATCGGGCGGCAGCCCTGGCTCTACGGGCGGCGTCGCTGCACGCCCAGGTCGCGCCCCGGCCCGGCGCGGACCCTCGCGCGAGTTCAGCGGAGCGGGAGCGGCTGCTGGCGGCACAGGAGGTCGCGGCCCGCTTCTACCGGGCGCAGCTTGACGGGCCCGACGGTGCGGGGCCACGCCGGTGGCTGGCCGGGCAGGGCGTGCCGGTCGACGGCCGGTGGGTGCTCGGGTACGCGCCGGGCCGCCCGACGGCGCTGGTCAACGAGCTGCGCCGAGCTGGCTTCACCGACGTCGAGATCCTGGCCTCCGGTCTGGCGTCGACGGGCCGGGGCGGGCTGCTGGTCGACCGCTTCCAGGACCGGGTGATGGTCGGGGTGCGTGAGCACCGGCCACCGCACGCGGTGGTGAGCTTCGTCGGCTACGCCCCGCCCGGTGCCGACGAGTCGGTGCCGCCGGTGCTGCACGGCCCGGCCACCGCGATCCACCGGCCGGCCGACGTGCTGGTCGGGCTCGCCGAGCAGCCGGAGCGGGCCGGCCGGCCGGTGGTCGTGGCCGCCACGGCGTTGGAGGCGATCGCCCGGTCCGCGGCGGCCCGCGAGGACGCCCCGGTGGTCGTCGCGCCGTGCGGGCCGACGCTGACACCGGGCCAGGTCGCCGTGCTGACCGAGCAGACCGACGTCGCCGCCGGGGTGACGGTGGCCATCGGCGCCGGAGACGACGGCCGGCGCGCGGCGGAGCGGGCGTATCACCTGCTCGCCCCTGCCGTGCAGGCTCACCCGACAGCCGGCGGGGCGCTGCGGGCGGTCGGCCCACGGCCGCAGGACCGCGCCCGGCCGCTGCTGGAAGCCGTGGTCACCGCCCGAGTGGACTGGGCGGCGCGCACCTACCAGACCCCCGCCGGCCGGGCCGGCGTCGCCCGGTCGGCGCGATCGATGCTGCGCTACCAGGTCGGCGCGAGCGGGGTAGACATCGCCGCGTTGGAGGCGTACGTCGCGCAACGCCTGGACCCCGAGCCCGCGACCATCGACATGCCGCCGGCGCCACCGGCGCTGGACGTGCCGGCGCCCGCGCCGGCCGTCCTGGACGGCGCAGCGACGGCGCACGCGCCGCCGGTCGTCGACGCGGGCGAGGCGGCGACCGCCGACCCGCCCGCCGACGACGACCAGGACGGCCCGGCCGACGCGGAGGAAACGGATGAACCACTACGGGGCGCAGGCCCAGAAGCACTGGCAGACGTACCTGCCCCAGCGGTACGCGACCATCGAGGACCCGAGCAGCTTCTTCTCGACTTTGGGGGAGCAGGCGGCAGAGCAGATCGAGCAGCGGACGCGGGAGCTGGCCGGTCCGGATCAGCCGGGCGAGGGGTACCTCGGCAAGTTGGGCCGGCTGAACGCGGCGAAGCAGATGGCGGAGGAGGAGATCCTCCCCGAGCTGATCCTGATCGACCCGGCGACCGACCAGCCGACGGGCGAGACGCCGACCGCGTCGACGACGCCGGCGGCGGGCCCGACGTGGACGCCGCTGGTGGAGGACCCGACCGACCCGTGGTGGCAGCGGGTCGCGGAGGAAGAGGACAACGAGGACGATCCGGCGACCCCGGCCCGGTAGCCGACCCGGCCGATGAGGTCGAGCCAGGCGACACCGGTGCCGGGACGGCCGCCGCGGTGGAGGCCGACGCCGCGGTGGTTGATGCCGCGGAATCGTTCCGTCCGGGCGGCCAGCAGGATCTGGCGCCCTCCGGTCAGATGGCCAAGCTGCGGGCGAACCTGGCCGCCCTGCGGACCTTGCGAGAGTTGCAGGCCGCCGGGCGGCCAGCGACCGCGCAGGAGCAGGCCGTGCTGGCACGGTGGGCGAGCTGGGGCGCGGTGCCGGGCGTGTTCGAGTCGCGCACCAACCACCCGGACTACGCCCGCTTCGCCGAGCAGCGCGCCGAGCTGCGGGAGCTGCTGTCGCCGGCGGAGTACGCCGCGGCGGAGCGAACCGTCCTGAACGCGCACTACACCGACGCGACCTATGTGCAGGCGATCTGGGACGCGGTGCGCGAGCTTGGCTTCGACGGCGGGACGGTGCTGGAACCGGGCTGCGGGTCGGGCAACTTCATCGGCCTGGCCCCGCCGCAGGCGCGGATGGTCGGGGTGGAGCTGGACCCGGTGACCGCTGGCATCGCCGCCGCCCTGTATCCGCACGCGGAGATCCGGACCGAGAGCTTCGCCGACACCCGCGCCCCGTCCGGGGCGTTCGACCTGGCCGTGGGCAACGTGCCGTTCGCCAAGATGCCGCTGCTGGACCGGCGGCACAACCCCGGCCGGCACAGCGTGCACAACCACTTCATCATCAAGAGCCTGCATCTGACCCGGCCCGGCGGCCTGGTCGCGGTGCTGACCTCTCGCTACACGATGGACGCTCGGCACCCGGCCGCGCGGCGGGAGATGGCGGCGCTGGCCGACCTGGTGGGCGCGGTGCGTCTGCCCACCGGCGCGCACCAGGCCGCTGCCGGGACGCAGGCCATCACCGACCTGCTGATCCTGCGCCGCCGTGAGCCGGACCGGGAGCCTGCCCCGATGGCCTGGGAGCAGAGTCGCCCCCTGGACCTGGACACCACCGCAGACCAGTCAGACCACGTCAACGAATACTTCTTCGAGCACCCGGAACGCGTGCTCGGTGAGATCGTCCTGGCCCACGGCCTGCACCGCGAAGGCGAGCTGACCGTCCGCGCGACCGGCGACACCGGTGAGGCCCTGGCCCGGGTGCTGCGCGACGTCGTCGACGAGGCCCGCCGGGAGGGCCTGACCATGACGCCGCGCGAAGACGGTGAGCGCCAGCCGGCCGAGCCGTTGGCGGTGCTCGCGCCCACCGACCGCGCCGAGGGCCACATCGAGGCCAAGAGCGACGGCAGCTTCACCAGCGTGGTCGACGGCCAGGTGGTGCCGCACGAGGTGCCGGCCAGCCAGGCCGACGAGCTGCGGGCGCTGCTCGGGCTGCGCGACACCGTGACCGCGCTGCTGTCGGCGGAGGCCGCCACCGTCGACGACGGCGACGAGCACGGCGGCCCGCCCGCGCAGGGGTCACCGGCGGCGCTGCGCGCCGAGCTGAACGACCGGTACGACGCCTACGTGGCCGTCCACGGGCCGCTCAACCGCTACACCCTGCGCCGCACCGGCCGCACCGACCCGGAGACGGGCGAGCCGAAGATGGCCCGGATCAACCCGCCGATGGGCCGCTTCCGGCAGACCGACCCGCACGCCGCCACCGTGTTCGCCCTGGAGCACTTCGACGACACCACCCAGACCGCGACGAAGGCCGACATCTTCGCCCGCCGGGTGATCCTGCCCCGGGCGCCGCAGCTCGGCGCGGACACCCCGGCCGACGCCCTGGCCATCTGCGTCGACACGCACGGCGACGTGCGGCTGCCCGAGGTCGCCCGGCTGCTCGGGGTCAGCGAGCCGGAGGCCCGCGCCGCGCTCGGTGACCTGGTCTACGACGACCCCGGCACGGGCCGGCTCGTGGAGGCCCCGGAGTACCTGTCGGGCAACGTGCGCGTGAAGCTGCGCGCCGCCCAGGCCGCCGCCGAGTCCGACCCTCGCTTCGAGACCAACGTGCGCGCCCTGCAACGGGTGATCCCTCGTGACCTCGGGCCGGGGGAGATCGACGCAGCGTTCGGCGCTCCGTTCTTGCCCGCCCCCATCGTGCAGCAGTTCCTTCAGGAGACCCTGCGTGACCCGGGGCTGCGGGTGGAGCACGTCGGCGGATCCGACTGGCGGGTCCGCGGCTCCCGCACCGGCGTGCTGGCCCGCTCGACCTGGGGCACGCCGGGTATGGCCGCGCCGGACCTGGCGCAGCGGCTACTGACCAAGACCCCGATTCGAGTGTTCGTCGAGGTGGAGGAGGGCAAACGCGCCCTCGACGCGGAGGCCACCGCCGCCGCGCAGGCCAAGGCAATCGAGCTGGAGGAACGCTTCGGCGCGTGGGTGTGGGAGGACCCGGACCGCGCCGAGCAGGTCGCCACCACCTACAACGAGATGTTCAACGCCACCGTGCCGCGCAGCTACGTCGGGGTGACCCGGTCGCTGCCCGGCATCGCGGTGGGCTTCAAGCCCCGCCCGCACCAGGTGGAGGCGGTGGCCCGCATCGTCGCCGAGCCGGCGGTCGGGCTGTTCCACGCCGTCGGGGCCGGCAAGACCGCGGTGATGGCCATCTCGGCGATGGAGCAGCGCCGCCTCGGACTGGTCAACAAGCCGGCGATCGTGGTGCCCAACCACATGCTGGAGCAGTTCACCCGCGAGTTCCTGCAGATCTACCCGCGGGCCCGGCTGCTGGCCGCCGGCCGCGATGACATGAGCACCGAGCGGCGGCGCCGGTTCGTCGCCCGCTGCGCCACCGGCGACTGGGACGCGATCATCATGGCCGCCTCATTCTTCGAACGGCTGTCGCTGTCCCCGGACGAGCAGCGCCGCTTCCTCGATGAGGAGCTGCAGGAGCTGCGGGACAAAATCGTTCGCGCCGGTGAGCAGGCCATCGCCAACGGCGAGGACGCGAAGCGATCCAGCAGCGTCAAGCGGCTGCAGAAGGCGCTGCTGCGCAAGGAAGAGCGGATCAAGGAGAAGCTCGACAAGGTCAAGGACCCGGGCGTCACGTTCGAGCAGACTGGCATCGACTTCGTCTACCGCGACGAGCTGCACGAGCTGAAGAACGACACCATCACCAGCTCCATCCCCGACGCCGGTAACGACGGCTCCGACCGCGCGGTCGACTTCCGCATGAAGCTGTCCTACCTGCGCCGCCAACGCGGCCAGCGGGTGGTGTGCGGCGCCACCGCCACCCCCATCGCCAACTCGGTACGCGAGCTGTACGTGGTGACCCGCCAACTCCGCCCGGACCTCCTGCAGGCCACCGGCACCATCGACTTCGACACCTGGGCTGCCACCTTCGCCAAGGTCGTGACCGCGATCGAGGTGTCCCCGACCGGGCAGGGCTTCCAGATGCGGGCCCGGCTGGCCAAGTACGCCAACGTGCCCGAGCTGTCGCTGATGATGCGCACCTACGGCGACGTCCGCACCCCCGAAGACCTGGCCCTGCCCACCCCGCAGTTGACCCAGCGCGACGACGGCGAACGCGCCCCGCACATCGTCACCCTCGACCCGTCCCCGGAGCTGGAGGAGTTCATCTCCGGCCTGGACGAGCGCGTCGAGCGGATCCGCAACCGCCAGGTCGAGCCCAGCGAAGACAACATGCTCAAGGTCTCGGGCGAGGCCCGCGCCGCCTCCCTGGACCTGCGGCTCATCGGCGAGCAGCAGAACACACCCGGCAAGATCGACGCCGCGGCGGAGCGGATCGCGGCGATCTGGCGCGACACCCGCGACACCGTCTACCTGGTCAACCCCGACGCGGCCGACCCCGTCCCGCATCCCACCCCGGGTGCGCTGCAGATCGTCTTCTGCGACCAGTCCACCCCGAACCCTGACCGCTGGAACGTCTACGACGCGCTCACCGATTTGCTCGTCGAGCGAGGGATGCCCCGGGAGAAGATCCGCTACATCCACGAGGCCGACACCGACGCCAAGAAGGCCAGCCTGTTCAACGCCTGCCGCTCCGGCGACGTCGCCGTGCTCATCGGCTCGACCGCCAAGATGGGCGTCGGCACCAACGTCCAGGCCCGCGCGGTCGCCCTGCACCACCTCGACTGCCCGTGGCGCCCGGCCGACGTCACCCAGCGCGAGGGCCGCATCCTGCGCCAGGGCAACCAGAACGCCGAGGTCAGCATCTACCGCTACGTCGTCGCCGGCAGCTTCGACGCCTTCTCCTGGCAAACCGTGGCCCGCAAGGGCACCTTCATCGACCAGATCATGCGCGGCACCTCCGCCCGGGAGATCGAGGACGTCAGCGACGAGACCCTCCAGGCGCACCAGATCAAGGCCATCGCCACTGGCAACCCGCTGCTGATGGACCGCGAGCAGGTCGCCCAAGACCTCACCCGGCTCGAACGCGCCGACCGGACGCACCACAACACCCAGGCGGCGCTGCGCCGGCAGGTCGGCGAGCTGAAGGCGTGGATCACCAAGGACACCCGCCGCGTCGAGGTGCTCGACGACGTCATCAGCCGGCGCCAGGACACCCGCGGTGAGAAGTTCGGCATGACCGTCGCCGGGCACCGGTTCACCAAGCGCGCCGACGCGGGCCGGGCCCTACAACACGCCCTGACCGCCCACGCGCAGGGTGTCGCCTCCACCGACCGGCGCGAGGTCGCCGGCGTGGCCGAGCTCGGCGGCTTCGGTGTCGACGCGGTGTTCTGGTCCGGCCGCGACGGCATGCTCGTCGCGCTGCGATTCGACGGAATCCCTGACTCCTCCACCACCATCGGGCTCACCTCCGCTGTCGAGGGTGACCCCACCGGCCTGGTCCGGCGGTTGGAGAACCAACTCACGGACCTCGAATCCACCCGGGCCACCGTGCAGGCCCGCATCGCCCAGCAGCAAGAAGAGATCAACCGGGCCACCGAGCAGCTCGACCAGCCGTTCCCTCGCCGCGACGAGCTGCTCGACACCCGCCGCCGGCTGCGCGCGATCAACGCGGTCATCGACCTGATGGCTGACACGAGCCCACCACCGTCGGCCGCCCCGCCCGCAGTGCCCGTCACCGTCGACGACTGGATGCCGGCGGACCTGCGCGGCAGCCTGACCCCCGACGAACAGGCATGGCTGGACCGGCGTGTGCAGCACGTCGCCGGTGGCGGCGCGGTCCAGGACGCCGCCCGCACCACCGACCTGGCCGCCTTCTCCGCCCCGTTCGACAAGGCGCTCACCCACGCCCTCGCGGACCCCGGCAACACGGAAATGGCCGTCGCGGTGATGCTCAAGTGCGACGACCCGACCTGGCGCCAAGCCCTCTACACCGCCGCCGGGCAGGCCGTGCACCAGGCAGTCCGCGACACGCCACCGCCAACGTCATCGGCGGACTCGTCGACACAGCGCGACAACGAGCCGGACCAGACCGAGGTGCTCAGCCCACTGACACCGGCCGCCATCGTCGAGGCCACCACGCCGGCGGATCGCGCGCTGCTCGACGCCTGCACTCAGCAGGCCCTGCGCGTCGACGACGTCCAGGCCGCCGCGCGGGCCGGCGACCGGACTGCCTTCAACACCACGTTCGCTGCCGCGATGACCACCGCCATCGGCCAGCTCGATGACCCCGGCGATGTGGTACGTCTCGCCGAACTGCATGGCGATCAGGCGTTCCGCGACGGCTTGACCCACCTGGTGTGGGACAAGCTCGCCCCCCGGCGACCGGATCACCAGAGCGGGTCCGGGCCACGACCGGTTGACGCGGTCGCAGTCGCGGCCAAAGCATTCGTTGCGGGGACTGGCACCGCGTCGGCGGCGGCACCGGTCTCTCCTACTCCTGGCACCACTCACCGGGTCATGGGCCACGACCATGCCGGCGCACGCGAGCGGTGACCGCCCTGGCGGGTCGTGTCTTCCGCTCCCGGGTTTCGTGGTCGCCGCTCGCGTCCGGTCACCGTGACGTCCCGGTCAGCGTGCGCTGGTGCGGCCTCTCTGCCGGTCGTCAGTCGGTGGGCGCGGTCGAGATCACCGGACCGGTCGAGCAGTTCGGGGAGACCGGCTGATCGCGGCGTATGCGTTCGTATACTGCGCCCATGCCGGTAGACCCGATGAGCCGAGCAGATGGCATCAGGGCGACGCAGGAGTCCCTGGACAACAGGGACTGGTCCGACGCGGTGGTCGACGACACTCCGCCGCCGACGAAGGTGAGCATGTCCGCGCGCTACTCCGTCGACGTCGCCCGCCGGGTGATGGGGGACGCCGAAGCACGTGGCGTCAGGCCCGGGGCGGTCCTGCGAGAGATCGTGGAGGCTCACTACGCCGCGCTCGACGCCGCCGGCGATGAGCCGCTCACGGTGCGACCGGCCGATGTCCTGTGGGCGTTGGCTCACGTCGCTCGGCGCGAGCGTCCTGGCACCGCGTAGGCGGCTATCGGCCAGGCGAAGGGGCGGGCGCATTCGACGCGACCGACCGCGCCGGGGGCTGCTGCGCGCTCGCTGACGACGGGGCCGCCGTGGTGTCGACCACGACGGACTTGGTCGACTGCGGGAAAGCCTGGGCGGCGAGCTGCGCCGCCCGGACATCGCCGTCAGCCGGGCCGGCCGCCGAGGATCGGTCCACGTCGACGCGCTCGCCCTGCGTGCGCTCGGCGGTGGCGCCGGCGGCCTCCCGCCACTCACCTTCAAGAGTGACCGTGCGATCTTCACCACCGGCCGTGGTGGTTGCGGCTCGTTCGCCCGCCGCGGTCTGGCCCGTGGCGTAGTCGTCCACCACCCGGAACGCGTACGCGGCGGGGGTGTGAGCCCGGTCGACGAAGCCGGGCACCTGCCGCAGAAGATCACGCACATCGTGCCCTTCGCGTTCCAACTGGTCGAGCTTGTACGCCAGCGCCGGCCACGCCGTCGAGCCGATGACCCGCTCCGCCCGGTCGGCGGTCCACACCTCCCGCACGTGCACCGCCATCGCCTCCTGGCGCTCCTGGGCGGTGCGGCGGCGCTCGCCGGCGTCATCGGGCCGAGGTTCCGCCGTCCGGCCGTCCAGGGCCGCGCTGTCGAGTTGGTCGGACAGCCACGCCTCATCCCCCGGCCGGGCACCGGTCCGCGGGTCGACGTGGACACCGCGCTCGGCGAGCCGCACCACCATGACCCGCTGCGCGGCCTCGGCGCGCGGGTCGACGGCCGCCCACCCGGCGCTGGCCCGCCAGGCCCGCGCGATGTCCTCGGCCGACGCCTGCCGCCACCACGACGCCCGGGTCGCCGGCCGCCACACCGCCGCATCGGCCTGCTGCGCTGCGCGCACCTGGGCGCGGATCCGCCGGGCTTGTTCCTCGCTCGTCCGGGCAGCGCGTTGCAGCTGGGCGATGCGGGCGTCGATGAGCACCTGCGCCAGTTGCCCGGCGGCCTGAATCGCGGCGGTGACCGCCGCCGTGGCCCGCTGGTGGATCTCGGCCATCTCGTTGTCGGGCACTACCCTGTCCTCCTCAACGCTGCGTCTCCCGGTCGACGCTCGGGTCGACGCGGGGCCGGACCGGGCCCGGCGCGGTGTGGACCGGCCGCTGCGGCGGCTCGGCCTGGGTCGGCATGTGCACCTGGTCGACGAGCTGGGCGCCCGACTGGAGCAGGGGCATCAGGTGGGCTGCGGCGGCGGCAGCCGCGCCGGCGGCGTGGGCTTGCTGCTGGGCGGCGCGCAGCTCAGCCAGCGCCACGACCAGTCGGGCCGATTGGACGACTACGGCGAGCAGGATGGCCGCCTCTCCACCGGTGCGGGCGTGTCCGGCGACCATCAGGGCGTCCGCCACGCGGCCCAGCTCCCCGGCGATGGACGACGCCGCGGGCGTCGGTGCGCGGCGCGGTGAGGCCGCCGCGCGAGCCAGGGCGTCGGCGGCCCGGCTCACCGGGCCCCGCCCTGACGGTTCGGTGGCCGCCGCCACGCGCGCCAGCAGCTCGGCGCTGGCTCGCGCCACCGCAGGCCACTGCGGTGAGTCGGGACCTACCCCGGCCAGCCTCCCGCTGATGGCCTCCAGCGCGGCGGCAGACGATCGCCACACCGCCATCCGGTCCTCGCTGCGCAGGCTCGATTCCGCGGAATCCGCCGCCTTCCACTGACCGGCTGAGGGCCGCTCGGCCTCAGGCCACCGCTTGCGGACCTGGGGGAGGCTGAGGTCGCCGTCCAGGCTGCGCCCGGCGTACCAGGTCGGCGTACCCGCCCCGGCCGGCCGCAGCGCGACCGCGTACCCGACCACCTGGTTCGGGTCCTTCGCCGCGGTCCGCGCGGCGACAAGCAGGCCCGCGCCCTTCATCCGCGCGACCCACTCGGCTTCGCTGCCGGCGCCGGCCAGGGCCGCCCGGACCTGGCGGCGCAGCAGTTCCCGGTCCGGTGCCTGGCCGCTGCGCCGGGCCCGGTCGACCTCTGGCCGGTTCAGCTCCGGCCGCTTCGTCGCCCCGGCCCGGCCGGGTGTCCACTTGCCCAGCCCGAACTCGTCCTCCAAGAGGTCGGCGACCTGCTGGCTACGCCGCTTGTCCTGCCGCAGCCACACCGGGGCCCCGTCCTCGGTGGCGAGGGTGACGACCAGGTGCACGTGGTCGTTGCCCTTGGCCGACAGGCCGTGCCGCACCGCGATCCACCGGCACCCGGCCCGCTCCGCGTCGCCGGTGAAGCCCATCTCGGCCACGAACCGGCCCGCGATGCGGCCCCAGGTCGCGTCGTCGAGCTGCCCCTCCTGCGCGGGCAGGCTCAGCGAGCACTGCCACACGTACTGCTTCACCCCGCGCTCGCCGGCGGCGATCTGCGGCGCGTCCAGCCGCGCCGCCAGCTCCTCCAGCGACCACCCGCCGCCGTCGCGCTCACGGCGTTCGGGGGCGAGCACGGTCACGTCGTCGTACCCGGCGACCAGGTGCGGGTTGACGTGTTCCTCGGCCTTCCCCGGCCCCCACAGGTACTCCAGCAGTCCGCGTACCCGGGCGCCGTAGGTGACCTTTGGGATCATCGCCGGCCCGTCTGCGCGGCGGCGATCGCCGTGACGAGATCGTCGACGCGCGCCGCGACCCGGGCTAGGTACGCCGCCGTCGCGGCCAGGTCCTCGGCCCGCTCGCCGGTGGAGTGCAGGCGCGTCACCGCCTGGTTCAGGTTGTGCGCCGCGCCCCGAACTTGCCGGTGCACGCCCATCAACTCGACCAGCAGCGGACCCGCCTCCGCCGCCCCGTCCGGCCCGCCTTCCGCCGGCACCATCGGGGCGGTGCCGACCTCCGCGAGGTAGGCGGCGACCGCGAGACGTGCCGCAGCCGCGTTCGCCAGGACCGTCCCGTACTCCTCGTCAGACAGTCGCACCGTCACCCATCGGCGGCGTGGTTCGGCGTTGTGGCGTCGCCGGCGAGACTGCGCCGCACCGAAGCGGACCACACCGACCTGCGGCTTATCGGCCACCGACGGGCCTCCTTTCGGAACGCAGTGACCGCCCCCGGCAGGGGCCAGTCCGCCGGCCAGGATCATGGCCGCCGGACTGAAAAGAACCTCTTTTACTCCAACTTGCTCCGGCAGCGCCGGCTGGTCGTGTGCCTGCGGCCGGGCTGGGCCATGGCGTCGAGTGCGCACGACGGCGCTCGGCTGGTCGTGTGCCCACGACCCGGCTGCTTCGTAGCGTCGATTGCGCTCGACGGCGCACGTCAAGAACCCACCCCGTGGGGGCTGGAGACGGTAGCCGGCCGCCGCCCAGCGTCAAGGGCGCGTTGCGTCGCTGCGCGATGGGCCTCCGGCCCACCCTTGACCCTGGTCGACGTCCTCGGCTGACGTGAAGGGCGCCCCCACCGGCCGGGGGGAAGGGTGGGAAAGCGGTACCGCGCTGGCGGATCTTGGCCGCTAAGCTCGGCGTCCACACCCACCAGACCGCAGTGACCCTGGGGAGGACTTCATGGCCGAACAGAGCGCCAAGGCCGTGCGCAGCGAGACCGAGAGGGCGGCCCTTGCGCTGCTGCGAGAGCGCGCCAATCTGGTCGGTGACGCGGCCACCGCCCGGCATGAGCGTGACCAGCTCGCCGAGTCTCTGCGCGAGGCTAACGCCCGCTACGCCGACCGGTACGACGCCGCCCTGCGGGGTGGCTGGACCGTCCAGGACCTGGCCAAGCTCGGCCTGGACGCTCCCGAGTCCGCACCCGCCCGACGCCGCCGTCCGCCGCGACCGGCGACGCCCGCTGAGCCGGGCGAGCAGGTCACGCCGCCGGTCGAGGCAGCTCAGCCCCAGGTGTAACCTCCGCCCTGGCACGTTGGTGGCCTCCTCCGCTGCAACGGGGGAGGCCATCGCGCTGCACCCGGTCACGTGGCCGCCCCCAAGGGAGCACCGCGGTCGCGCATGAACGGCACCGGGTCGACGGCGTTGCTGCGATTGGCGTTGTAGGGGCCGGGCGGGACGTTGACGTGCACCTCGAAGTGCAGGTGCGGGCCGGAGCTGCCGCCGCTGTTGCCGACGAACCCGATGACCGTTCCGGCCTTGACCTGCTGACCGATGCTCACCTCGGGCGGCTGGATCATGTGGCAGTAGCGGGTCACGATGTTGCCTGGGTGCCGGATGTCGACATACCAACCGCATCCACGCTGACTGGTGTTCCCGTCCCGGTTGCACGTGGTGTACCAGTCGCACTTGACCTGCTCCACCACGCCGGCCGAGGCCGCGCGGATCGGGTCGCCCCGTACGTCGGCCTTTGACATGTCGACACCGGCGTGGAAGTTGCGCCCACGGGGGCCGAAGCCACTGCCGACGATGGCGCGGATCGGCTGCACCCAACCGCCCGGACCGACAGGCACCGGCCCCAAGTCGTCGACGCCGCACGGGGCGGTTGGTGCGCCGCCGCCGATGTCGTCGATGTTCGGCAGCCCGAGGACCCGCGCGGCGAGCTGCTCGGCGTCGTCCTCCCACTTCTGGTACGCCTCCGGCAGTCCGGAGCGCTGCACCGCCTGCGCCGCGTCGGTCAGCCGCATCCGCTCCCAGCCGTCGACCTTGACCAGCGCCTCGTAGAACTTCCCCGCCGCGTAGGTGGGCGTCATCCGCTCGCGGACGCTGCCCCATCCGGGCCGCTGCTGGAACAGCCCGACAGAGTCGTGGTCGCGGCCCACGCCCTCGTGCGGCAGCCGCAGCGACTCAGGCACCTTGGCGTTGGCCAGGTTGCGCAGTGTGGACTCCTGCATCGCGGTTGCCAGGGCGATGACGTAGCCGCGCGGCGGTACCTTGCGCTGCCGGCCGACGGCGACGATGGTGGCGGCGTTGGTGGTCTCGACGCTGCCCCATGCGCCGTCTCCCGGGACCGGTGAGGATCCCGGCAGGGACGGCACCTCGCACGCCGCCGCTTCCGCATCTGCTTGGCCGAACATCACCAGCGGCAACCCGATCGTGCCGCCGCACACCAGCGCGATGGCTGCCAGCACTGCCGCGGCGAGCGTGGCCGTTTGGCGGTTCATCGGCTCACCGACCGGGTGAAGTCGTTCCCGGTGACCAGCCAGCGGCCATTCACCGCGGCGAGGGTGACGGTCAACGTGCCCGCGTCGGTGGCCACCTCGTACACCGCCGCGCCGTCCTTCGGCGCCTGTTTCGCGACCGGGCTGCCCGTCACCCGCGACGCCGGAACGCGCGACGGGTCGACGGTTCGCAGCGCCTGGGCGAACCCCTCGTCGCAGCGCTCGGCGACCCCCTGCCACCACGCCTGTGGTGACAGGTCCGAGCGCGCCCACGCCGCCGCGAAAGCCGCCGCCACGGGAGCGGCCTGCGCAGGCGGCGGCGGGGCCACTGACGGTGGGTTGTGATCGTGGTCGTCGCGGCCGGGTTGTTCGCCCGCCGGCGACGGCGATCCGTCATCGACGCCGCGTGTCGGGTAGACCGGGCCGTTGCGCTCCTGCGAGGGAGCGCCCGCCTCGCCGGCGGGCGTGCAGCCGGCCAGCAACAGTCCGGCGAGGACAAAGCCGTAGGCGATGCGGACCGACCGATCGAACTGATCGATGCGCGCGGATGATCGTGCTCTGCGTGCCATTCGACGCCTCCCCCGTGGTGCCTTTCGCGTCCTATCGCGGCAGAGCAAACACCATAGATCCATTCGGAAACGCAGTGCTACTGTCGGGTACTCGTCGGTGACCTTGAAACACGGGGGAGGCATCGGATGACGGGAAGTATCTGCGTGCGCTGGCGGAGTCGCCGGTGAAGGCTGTGGCTGTCGGGCCTTCGCGCACACGTCCCGGCCCTGCTCCCGAGATGCCGTTCGCGCTGATTCCGCCGAATCTCGACGCCTGGCCGCCGGTGTGGTGGGTCGGGTGTCACGGCGGCGCGGGGGTGAGCACGCTCGCCCGACTGGTCGGCTTCGGGTTGGACTTCGGCAAGGGCTGGCCGGCGGTCACGCCGGCGATGCCCGTTGCCAACGTGGTCCTGGTGTGCCGGGCATCGGCGTCCGGCACCTGGGCGGCGACCGGCGCGATCGAGCAGTGGCGCCGCCGCTCCGGCATGTCCGGCTTGATGACGGTGCTCGGGGTGGTCGCGGTCGCCGCCTCCCCGCGGCGGCCACCGCGCATCGCCACCGAACGGCTGCATCTGCTGCGCGGGTGGGCGCCGCAGGTGTGGCGCGTCGGCTGGGTCGACGCACTGCTCGCCGCCGACGATCCGCGCGACGTCGGCGCTCCCCCGGACGTCGAGGCGCTGCGCACCGAGATCTGGCAGAAGGTACACACACCCCCGGAGGGGAAACGATGACCCTGATCGACCACCTCGACCACCTCCAGGCCGCGCTCGCCGCCGCACCGGTGCCCGACCCGGGCGGCGGCGAGGCCCCGCCCGGCGTGGGCGACAAGATCCTGACGATCTTGAAGTGGATCGCCTACCTGGCCACCGCCGCCTGCGTCGGCGGGGTGCTGTACACCGCGGCGAAGATGGCCCTGGCGCACCGCCGCGGTGACGACACCAACATCTCCCAGCTCGGCTGGGTGTTCGCCGCTTGCATGCTCATCGGTAGCGCGTCCGCGGTGGTCGGCGCGCTGATCTAGGAGGAACGCCGATGCCGCGCTCGTCTGCCCCCCAGGACTTCGCCGACCGTCCGCCGTGGACGCGGCCCGGCTTCGTCGCCTCCGCGGCGCTGGTGCTGCTCGTCGTCATCGCCGGGGTGCTGATCGCCGTGCTCGCCCCCGGAGGTGACGGCAACGACGTCGGTGGCGGCGGATCGCCAGCGAACCCCGCCCCGGCGGAGAGCGATCCGGAGCAGCCGCTGCCCACCGCCGTGCCGACCACCCCGCCGGCGGGGGTGCGGTGGGAACTGGTCGGTCCGCTCGCCGTTCCGGTCAGCGCCACCGCCGGCCCGAAGCAGGTCACCGAGACCAGCGCATCCGGCTTCGCGCACACCCCGGAGGGCGCCCTGCTCGCCGCAGCGCAGATCAGCATGCGGTCCAGCTACTCGCTGGGTCGGGAGCACTGGGAGCCGACCATCGAGCGTCAGTTCGCGCCCAGCGCTGACCGTGACCGGCTGTTGGCCGAACTGCGCGCCAGCGACGCCAGTCCCGCCGATCCTGGGTCGCAGAGCCAGGTGGCGGGCTTCAGCTACCAGTCCTACACCCCTGACACGGCGGTGATCGGGCTTGTGCTCCGCGCGCCGTCAGCCGGGACCCCGCGCTACCACGTGCTGTCGCTGACCCTGCTGTGGCAGAACGGCGACTGGCGGATGCAGGCGCCCCCGGGTGGTGCCTGGGTTTCCGTCAACCGTGTGACCAGCGACCTCACTGGCGTCGTCGAGTGGGGGGCACGGTAATGCCGGACTGCCCACCGATCGACCTCACCTGCATCCCCGGCCAGATCCTGGAGAACAGCGCCGGCCGGTTCCTCGAGGAACTCGCCGAGCAGGCGTCGCAGGCCGCCGCCGAGATGCTCAAGACGCTGGTCACCGGCTGGCTGTCGATCCCCACCCCGGTGGTGTCGCAGAACTCCGGCGCCGTCAAGCACCTGCAGGCCTACACCGGCTGGGCGGTCGCCGCGATCGCGGTCGGCTCCGTCCTGGTCGCGGCGATCAAGATGGCGCTGGAACGCAACGGCCGGGAAGCCGGTGCCTTCGCCAAGAACCTGGTGGCACTGGTCGTGCTCGCCGGCGCCGGCGTGCCGGCGGTGCAGCTGCTCATCGAGATCGGCGACGCCTACGCCGACTGGATCCTCAGCGCCTCCGCCAACGGCGACCTCGGCAAACGGCTCCTGCTGCTCGCACCCGCCACCGCCACCACTGGAATGCCCGCCATCGTGGTCATCGGCATTTCGATCATGGTGTTCCTGTCCACGATGGTGCAGCTCCTGCTGCTGCTGGCCCGCAACGCCGGTCTGGTGCTGTTGGCCGGGGCGCTGCCGGTTGCCGCCGCAGTGGGCGGCTCCACGCGCAACCGATACCTGACGTGGATGCTCGCTCTAGTGTTCTACAAGCCGGCCGCCGCCACGATCTACGCCGCCGTGTTCTGGTTGGGCCAGGGCCAGACCCTAACTGACGTGCTCACCGGCATGGTGATGTTCTGCATGGCCATCGTGGCGCTACCCGCGCTGATGCGGCTCATCGCTCCGGCGGTGGCGGTGCTGTCCACCGGAGGTGCCAGCGGCGCTGCGGTCGCCGCCACGTCCGCCGCCGGGCAGCTCGCCTCCGGCGCGGTGCGCCTCAGCGGCTCCAGCGGCGGCGGATCCCGGGGCAGCGGAGGCGCGGGGGCCTCCGGCGGTTCGGGCCGCCCGGGTGGCGCGGCACAGTCACCGCCAGCGCCCGCGCCACGCCCGTCCGGCGGCGGCACGGGCGCAGCAGGCACGGCCGGTCCTGGCGGAGCCGGGGCGGCCGGCTCCGGCGGGGCTGCAGCGGCCGGGGCCGGCACAGGGGGAGCCGGAGCTGGGGCCGCTGGCGCCGGGGCCGGAGCTGCGGGGGCAGGGGCCGCCGCAGCTGGGCCGGTCGGTGTCGCCGCCGCCGCGGGCGTCGCGGCGGCGAAGGTCGGCCCGGCGGCCGTGCGCAAGGTCGGCGGGACGGCATCCGGAGCGGTGGACGGTGAGGGCGCATGAGCACCGGAGTGAAGGAACGGGCCAGCGAGCAGCAGCCCACCTATGGCAACTGGCGGCTCGGTCGCGGCGCGGGCCTGTTCGGGCTCGGTCCGGCCGGCACCATTGCCGCGTTCCTGGTCATGGTGATCGCCGCCGCGATGCTGCCGATCTCCACCCTCGCAGCGCTGGCCACCGCCGTCATCGGCGTCCTGGTCCTCGCGCCGCTGGCGATCCGGATCAACGGGCGCAGCGGATTCCAGGTCATCACCGCCCGGGTGGCATGGTGGCTGGCCCGGTCTCGCCGCCACCACGTCTACGTCTCCGGGGTCGCATCTCGGGTGACCGCCGCCCACCAACTGCCCGGCGTGCTGGCCCGCTCCGAGGTGTACGAGGTCGAGACCGGCCGTTCCGGGATGGTGGCCGTGGTGGTGGTGCCGCAGAGCCGGCACTACACCGTCACCCTGCGCTGCGCCCCGGAGGGGATGGACCTGGTCGACCAGGCGGTCATCGACGGCCGCGTGAGCCACCTGGCGTCCTGGCTGGCGGCGCTGTCCCGCGAGCCGCACCTCGTGCAGGCCCAGGTCACCGTCGAAACGACACCGGATCCCGGCACCCGGCTGGCCGCCGAGGTGGCCGCCACGTCCCGCCCCGACGCGCCGTCGCTGGCGCTGCAGGTCCTCGACGACGTCGTCCAGTCGTACCCGGCCGGATCCGCGACCGTGGACACCCGCGTGTCGCTGACCTACACCGCCCCACCCGGGCGGTCGATGTCGCACGAGGACGTCTGCCGGGAGGTTGCCGCCCGCCTGCCGCACCTGCACGCCGGGCTGACCGGCGCCACCGGCGACGGCATCAGGCCGATGTCCGCCCGCGGCCTGGCCGGTGTGGTGCGCGCCGCGTACGACCCGACCGCCGCCCTGGACCTGGCCCGGGACCCCGGGCTCACCCCGGACTGGACGCAGGCCGGCCCGGTGGCCACCCGGGAGAGCTGGGACTCCTACCGGCACGACTCCGGGATCTCGCGCACCTGGTGCATGGTCGAAGCCCCGCGCGGGGTGGTGTACTCGCGGCTGTTCGCCCGGCTGACCGACCCGGACCCGCAGTTGCTGCGCAAGCGGGTCACCATGGTCTACCGGCCGTACTCGCCGGGCGAGGCGGCCCGGCTGGTCGAGGCCGACAAGCGCGACGCCCGGTTCCTGGCCAGCAAGAAGCACCGGCCCAGCGCCCGAGACCTGACCGACCTAGCCGCCGCCGAGCAGGCCGCCCAGGAGGAAGCCGCAGGCGCCGGGGTCACCCGGTTCACCGTGCTGGTCACCGCGACCGTCGCCGACGAGAAGCAGCTCGACGAGGCCAGCGGCATCATCCGGGCCCGCGCCGGAGAGGCCCGCCTGGTGCTGCGGCCGATGTACGGCTGCCAGGCCGCCGGGTTCGCTGCCGGCCTGCCCGCCGGCGTGGTCCTGCCCACCCACGCCACGATCCCCTTCTAGGACACCGGCATGACGATCAGCACCCGCGAGGACACCTCACCCCCGCCGCGTCGACCAACCGGCCGCCGGCCCGGACGCCTCGGCTACGCCGCACCCGGCGGCGGCCGATGGTCGTACATCGAGCCGCCGACGGAGTACCGGGGCACCACCGTGCAGGTGTGCGGGCTGTTTCCCTTCGGCACCGGCGCGTCGACGCCGATGATCGGCGTGCCGGTCGGCCGGCACCTCTACACCGGCTCGGCGGTGTGCTTCGACCCGATCTCCTGGTACACCCGCGCCCGGCTGATCAACAACCCGTCGGTATGGATCGAGGGTGAGCCCGGCATGGGCAAGTCCACCGCCGTGCGGCGGATGGTCCTCGGCCTGACCGCTCAGGGCGTGACCCCGCTGATCCTCGGTGACCTCAAACCCGACTATGCCGAGCTGGTCCGCGCCCTGGGCGGGCAGGTGCTGCGGGTTGGGCCCGGCCTGGACCGGATCAACCCCCTGGACGCTGGTCCGTGGCGGCAGGTCCTGGACCGCGTCGACGAGCGCACCGGCGCCGTGGTGCGGGCTGCGGTCACCGACCGGCGGCTGAACATGCTGGTCGCCCTGGCCACCCTCATCCGGCGCGGGCCCGTCAGCTCGGATGAGACCACCGTGCTGTCCGCCGCGCTGCGCTACCTCGCCGAACGGGAAACCGACACCCCGCCGGTGCTCTCCGACGTCCTGCGGGTCATCCGCGACGCCCCACCGGAGGTCCGTGCGGTCACCCTCTGGCAGGAGGAGCAGGACCTGCCCCGCTATCGGGAAGAAACCAACGGGCTGCGCCGCACCCTGCTGGCGCTGCTGCACGGTCCGCTCGGTGACACCTTCGAGGGGCAGACCACGACCGCGATCCGGCTCGACACCCCGGCCGTGTGCGTGGACATCTCCAGCATCGACGACACCGACGAGCTGCGCACCGCCGCGACCCTGCTGTCGACCTGGTCCTACGGCTTCGCGCAGGTGGAGGCCGCGCACCTGATGGCTGACCTCAACCTGGCCCCGGCCCGGACCTTTTTCACCGTGCTGGACGAGCTGTGGCGGGCGCTGCGCGTCGGGCACGGCCTGGTCGACCGCGCCGACGGGCTGACCCGGTTGAACAGGCAGAAGGGCACCGGCACCGCGTTCATCACCCACTCCCTGGCCGACCTGGAGGCGCTGCCCACCGCCCACGACCGGGCCAAGGCCCGCGGTTTCGCTGAGCGGTCTGCGGTGCTGATGATCGGCCCCTGCTCGGAGCAGGAGCTGGACTCCGTCTCCCGAGTACGGCCGCTGTCGCGGGCCGAACGGCGGGAGGTGCTGTCCTGGTCGGCACCCCCGTCCTGGACGGCCGCTGAGGGCAGCGAGACCGTCGGGCGCGGCAACTTCCTGATCAAGGTTGGGTCTCGGCCGGGCATCCCGGTGCACCTGGAACCCACGGAGGTGGAGAAGCAGCTCGGCAACACCGACTTCCGCTGGACGATGACGTGAGCCGCCCCGCCGGCCCGCGCGGCGGCCACGACGACGCCGGCCTCATCGTCGGCGGCATCGCCGCCGTGGTCCTGGTCGTCGCCAGCGCGGCGTGGCTGCCGGTCGTGCTCACCCGCCCACCCGGCTACACCGGCGGCGGCCCCATCCGGGTTGCCACCGCCGTGCTTCGGGGCGACATCACCTGGACCACCGCGTGCACCGTCGTCGCCGTCATCGAGGTCGCCGTCCTGGTGCTGCTGGCCACGGCGGCGGTGGCGGCCTGGCGGTGGAGCCGCCGGCGGCGCACCCGGGTCGACTCCGCCGCTCGGCGGATGGCCAGCCGCAAGGACCTGGCCCACCTCGGCCCGAAGGGTGTCGCGGACAGTGGCCGGCGGCTGCGGCCCAGCCTCGCCGACGTCAACCGGCCCGATCCCGATCAGCTCGGCGTGCTGATCGCCTACACCGTCGCCGGCGGGATGCCGCTGCGCCAGTCGTGGGAGGACATGGCCGTCGACATCTGGGGCCCGCGCACCGGCAAGACCACCAGCCGCGCGATCCCGGCCGTCGTCGCGGCACCTGGGCCCACCCTCGTAACCAGCGTCAAGGGCGACATCGTCGACGCCACCCGCGAGGTTCGCGCCGCCCGTGGTCAGGTGTGGGCGTTCGACCCGCAGCACATCCTCGGCGCCGGGCAGGGCATGTGGTGGAACCCGCTGCGCGCGGTGGCCACCATCACTGACGCCCGCCGCCTCGGCGAGCACTTCGCCGCCGCCGAGCGCGAGCCCGGCGTCAGCCGCGACGCCTTCTTCGACCCCAGCTCCGAGGAACTGGTGGCGAACCTGCTACTCGCCGCCGCGGTGTCGGGCCGGGACATCCTCGCCGCGTACCGCTGGTCGGTCAGCCCCCGCGACGACGAACCGGCGATGCTGCTGCGCGAGCACGGCTTCCCGCTGCCCGCCGACGCGGTCTCCGGGGTGGTCAACATGCCCGACAAGACCCGCGGCGGCATCTACGCCGGCGCGCAGAAGATGCTCATGTGCCTCACCGAGCCCGCCGTCACCGCCTGGGTCACCCCACCCACGCGCGGCGGTGTCCTCGAGTTCGACCCGGCCGCGTTCGTCGCAAGCACCGACGTGCTGTACCTGCTCTCCCAGGGCGGCCCCGGCTCCCCCGCCCCGCTGGTCGCAGCCCTCACCGACGCGGTGCTGCGCGCCGGCGAGCTGCGCGCCCGGGCCTCGGCCGGCCGCCGGCTGGATCCGCCGCTGCTGAGCATCCTCGACGAGGCCGCCAACATCTGCCGGCTGCGGCAGCTCCCCAGCCTCTACTCCTACTACGGCTCGCACGGCCTGCCGATCATCACGATCCTGCAGTCCTACCCCCAGGGCGTCGACGTGTGGGGCCGCGAAGGCATGCGCAAACTGTGGTCCGCGGCGAACGTCCGCACCTACGGCGGCGGCGTCGCCGACCCCGACTGGCTGGAAGAGCTGTCGAAGCTGATCGGCGAGCACGACGTCGTCACCCGGTCGACCAGCAGCAGCGGGTCCGGGTGGGGCCAGCGGTCGGTCTCCCACGCCACCCGCCGCCAGCGCATCCTCGACGTGTCCGACCTGCACGCCCTGCCCCGCGGCCGGATGGTCGTCTACGCCTCCGGCGCCCCGCCCGCGCTCGCCCGCACCGCCCCCTGGCAGGACGGCCCATACGCGGAGGCGATCCGCGCGTCGATCGCCCGCTGGGACCCCCACGGCCGCACCGACTGGACCCTCACCCCCGACGCCCCGCCGGAGCCGACCCCATGACCACACCTGCCGTCGGCCCGGCCGCCGATGCCGTCGCCGACCTCAGCGCCCTACTCGGGCAGCTCGCCGGCGACCCGGACGCGACCCCACCGACCGCCGCGCCCCCGTCCGCCGACCCGGCCGGCGCGGAGCCGGTCTACCGCAACGTCGAGGCGTTCGTCGCTGACTACCTCGCCCACGTCGTCGAGCGCCGTCTCGCCTCCGGCCCGGACTCCGGGCTGAACTGGTGCCCCCGCTGGTGGGCCCACCCCGAAGCGATCTCCCGCCTCTACGCGCTGTGGCGGGCCTGGGAAACCCTGCGGGTCAGCGACCCCCAAACCGGCATGAGCATCTGGTGGCGCGACCACCTCGACCCGCACCTCAACGCCCTGACCGCCGAGTACGGGCCGTTCAACCGGTGCAACCCGAACAAACACACCGAGCCCCGGCCACTGCCGGTCGAGCCGGCACCACCGGACGTTCTCGCTCAGCTTCCGGACGCTGACGGCTGATTCCGCAGCATCATCACGTCGGTCCCGCCGCCGCGAGAGGCGGCCAGTGGGTGGGGACCTGGCAGGTGAAGCAGACCCAGGTGTGGTGGCCGCGATGCGTGGTGGGCGGCGGGCACGGGCAGGGCGTCCAAAACACCTGGAACTGGCCAGCCGCCCACGGGTGCCGATCAGGCCCGGAGCAGCAGGCCGGGCTCGGGGCCACAAACTGTCGCTGCCCGGACCGGCTCACCTGCACCTTGTGCGCCAGCGCGTCACAGTGCGGGCAGACGGGCACCGGTCCGGCGGTGCGGGGACGGATCCGCCCGTGGATGGCACAGGTCCAGTCCCCTGCGCGCAGCGTCGGGGTCACCCGACCCCAGTCCACGGCCATGTCCGCACGCTACCCCGCCCTGGCGCCGCCACCGGATGGCGAGCGATCCACAGCGAAGCCGACGTCGTGTTTCGCTCCTGCCTTAAAAGGGTCACCCCATCGCGCTGCTGTTGCCTAGATGTGACGCCGCCGAGCGTCGGTTCGGCAGGGCCGGACGTGGTGATGCCCCGACCCGGAGCTGAGGGGTCGGGGCATCATGGTTCGCCAGCTTAGGCGGCCCTGCTCGCCTGGGTAACGTGGGCGATCGCGCGGCGCAGCGCGGACAGCGACACCGGCCGGTCGTTCTCCAGCTCGGTCAGCCCCAGCTCGATCCACTCCCGGATCAGGGTGGAGGGCTTCACGCCGGCGGCGTCCGCGGCGGAGCGCACCCGCTGGTCCAGGTCGACGGGCAGGCGCACCCCGCGCATCACCATCGGCTCCGTCTCCGCCGCCGGCGGCAGCTCCACCTGAGCGGTCTCGTCGTACTCGACCTCACCGCGGGCGAACGCCTCGGCCGCCCGTACCACGTCCTCGCTCATGCGTTCATCTCCCATGCCTCGAACCGCTTCAGCTCCGCCGGGGTCATCTCCCGCGCCCCGATGATCTGCTGGTCGAACTCACTCACCTTGCGCACCGCCACCACCAGCGGGCGGCCGGCCTGGGTACGTCCCATCACCGCGATGAACCGCACGCCGCCGCTGGTGGCCGCCAGCGGCAGCCGCCGCCGCGCGGCGAGCACCTGCGCGACCTCGTACGGCTCGACGCCGAGCAGCGCGGCCAGGGCCTCGGGAAGCCAGTCGTAACCCACCCTGCGAGTGTAAAACGTTCGTTTGACAGCCGCACCCCTCCTCCCGCCTCTTTCTTTCGGCGTCGAGCTCGCACGGCGAGCGCGCAGGCTGTGGACCATCGCCCAGGCGAAGGTGTGGGTCTGCGTGGCCGCCCCCGGCGATCACCGCGGTTCGGCGGCCGGTTCGACGGGGGCCGGACGCTGGGTGAGGAGTTGGTCGTGCGCCGCGGTCGACGGCACCGGCCGGTCGTCTGCGGGCAGGGCGGCGATCTGGGCGCCGAGGCGCTGCTGAGCGAGCGGACGCGGCAGCAGCTCGGGCAGCACCTTGTACAGGGTGCTGCGCGAGACTCCGAGCAGCTTGGCGATCGATGACAGCGACCGGTCCGGCTCGGCGAGCAACTGCATCGCGTATGCGACCTTCTCCGGCGTCATCACCGGCGGCCGGCCGAGGCGTTGGCCGCGAGCACGGGCGGCGGCCAGGCCCTCGTTGGTATTGGCCACGATGATCGTGCGAATGAACTCGGCCAGGGCGGCGAAGACGTGGAAGACGAACATGCCACCCGGCGTGGTGGTGTCCAGCTTCTCGTGCAGCGACAGGAACCCCACCCCCTGGCGCTTGAGCTGACCCACGATGCCGATCAGGTCCTCCAGGGATCGGCCGAGCCGATCCAGGGACACGACGGTGAGGGCGTCCCCGGGGCGGATGTAGTCGAACATGCGGGTCAGCTCGGGCCGGTCGGCGTTCTTGCCGGAGGCCTTGTCGAAGAAGCAGCGCGCACAGCCGGCCGCGGTCAGCGCCGCCTGCTGGCGGGCGAGGTTCTGCTCGCGGGTCGACACCCGGCCGTAGCCGACGAGCACCCCGGCGAGCGGAGCGGGCGCGAGAAGGTCAGGCAGAGCGGGGGTGGGGTCGGTCATGCCGTCCAGGATGCCCAACAAACCCGACGCACGATTCTTGGACACGCCGACTTTTTGGACAGGTTTGTTGGACAGGCCCGACCGGCCGATGCGACGCCTTTTGATCTTGTCCGGAAAACGATCGATTGTTGGACAACCTTGCGGCGGGCCGTCGCGCTCACGAAACCGCCGCGAGCCCGTCACCGTCGGCAGCGCCCAATCGATGTTCAGGACGAAGGGGTCGCGCTGTCGAGGGCCACGTGCCATCTCTGCCGCACCGCACCGTCGACGAAGCGCAGCACGGCCGGCACCCGGGGGGTGGGTGCCGGCCATTCGCTGCATCACCCCTGAAGGCGGGGTCGGATCACCGCCATCTATCCCTACACTGTGCGGTCATGAGATTGCGGAAGGTGGCCGCCTGTGGGGTGGCCGTCGCGGCGTTGGCCGTCAGCGGGTGCACGGTGGCGTCGTACGAAGAGCGGATGAAGTACCTGGACGAGGTCGCCCAGAAGGGCATCGACTACCGAGCCAAGCTGTACGAGCAGAAGACCGAGCCGTCTACCGAGGCGTGCAAGATCGGCTTTGACCTGCTCAAGGTGAGCCCGCCCCAGGACCAGGACGGCGGGGGCACCAGCAAGAAGTGGGAGGGCCAGGTCGAAGAGGCGTACATCAAGAGCTGCGTGACCGGCGAGTTGAAGCCCAAGCCCGATGTGGAGGGCGTCGACGCGGTCACGCCGGTCCCGGTGACTGCACCGCCGCGACCTTCCGGGTCGCCGTCTGCGTCCGCTTCGCCGGCCCCCTGAGCTGGCATGTCGAGGGAGGTCAGGCCCGACCTGACCTCCCCCGTGAAGCTCCGGCCCGGTAGCAGCTAGCCGGACAGGACGGTCACCGGGTCAACCTCCGATCTCGTTGTTCGGCGCGCAGGCACGCCGGGTGCCAGCGCGCGTAGCGGACACCGCCGTCGTCGTCGACGGTCGGCACCGGCAGGGCGTCGTCGAGTGGCACGTACTGGCCACAGCCGGCCCGGCCGCACCGGTTGGCCGGATCGGCCCGGTCCAGGGCGTCCAGGTCGACCGGCGGCAGTTCGACGTCCAGGTACACGGTGATGCCGTCACCGGAGCGGCGCGGCCGGGGCGGGCTTTCCCGGGTGACGGTGAGAACGCGGCCGATGGCCAGCGCCGCGGCGTCGGCCTGGTCGACGTCGCCGGCGACGATGCGAACCTCGATCGTCACCGCCGGGCCACCTTGGGGGTACGCAAGGGCGCGGTCATGGCGCACAGCAGCTCGTAGGCGGTCTGGCAGTCGCCCAGCGCACGGTGGCCACCGCCCAGGGGTAGCCAGCGACGCACGAGTTCCCAGTCGGAGCGGCGGCCCATCAGACACGACCAGGTGCCGAGATCGCCGAGGTGCGCGGCGTTCAGGCCGTCGCGGCCGGCGTGCCGGGCGATGGTGCTGTGGTCGAACTCGGCGTTGTAGGCCAGCACCGTCTTGCCGCCGGTGACCTCCAGCAGCCGGGGCAGCACCTCGGCCAAGGGCGGGGCGTCGGCCAGCGCGGCGTCGGTGATGCCGTGCACCCACCGGGCCTCCGGCTCCACCTCGCAGCCCGGGGCGACCAGGGTGTCCAGCAGCGTCTCACCGGTGCAGGCGTCGACGACGGCGACTTCCACGAGGTAGCCGGCCAGGCCGGTGGTCTCGGTGTCCAGGATGACCGCGGCCCCAGGCTCGCGCATGGCGCGGGCCCAGCGGATCGCCGCGCCGGCCTCGGTGGCCACCGCGATCTCGTGCCGGTGCTCCTTGAGGTAGGGGTGGTTGGTGATCGCCTGGCGGACCTGCTTCTCGGTGGGTGCACCGTCGACGCGTTCCCAGTCGACCTCCCAGCGGCCGGCGCCGGGGTGGAACCACGCCCAGACCTCGATGCCGTGCCGGTCGCCCAGCTCGGCCACCCACCGGCGGACCACGGCGGCCCGGTCGACCGGGCGGCGGGCCAGTTCCCGCAGCGGGGACGGCTCTCCCGCCTTGACGGCGTGCACGGCTTCCCAGTCGATGCCTGGGTGCTCGCGCAGCGCCTCAAGGTCACCGACCCGGTACAAGGGCACGCTGACGTCGCGGTAGCGGGTGATCTCCACGGACGTGTGGCGGCGCGGGGCGATCAAGTCGGCGGCGAGCAGGTACTTGAAGTCGGTCGGGCGGATCTCCAGGTGCTGCGCGGCCTGGTGGCTCATCAGCAGCCGGTCGACGCGCACCTGTTCGATGAGGTCGTCATCGCCGGCGAGCGCGTCCAGGTCCGCCTTGGCGTACCGCTCCTGACGGCCCGGGGACAGCCCGCGTTCCTTGGCGACCCGCTCGAACTCGTCGCGCCGCCAGCCGAGGTAGGCGGGCGCGTCCCATTTGCTGACGCTGGCGGCGAGCCACGCTTGCCGTTCGGCCACCACCGCGCCGAGCTGGTCGACGTCGACGGCGTCCAGGGCCCGGCAGTCCCACAGCGGCCATTCCTTGTACCAGCCCACCACTGCCAGCGCCCCTGCGTCGGCCAGAGCCTCCACGTCCGACTTGTCGACGGGCAGGCCGGTGCGTTCGGCCAGCCGGGCGGCGGCCCGGCGCCCGCCGATCGGGGCCTCGGTGCCCACGGCGGCCACGATCTCGTCGCGCCGCGCGGCGACCTGGTCGGCCACCACGATCGACCACCGGCCGCCGCAGTCAGCCGGCGGGATCAGCCCAGCCGTGGTGCCGGCGTCCCACTGCCACTCCGCCAGGCCGGTGTGCCGCAGCACCTGGATCGGACCCAGATCGGTCGGCGGCGGCTTGGGCTTCGGCTCCTTGCGGGCGCGGGTCTTCGGCACGGCGGCGGGCTCGGCCGCCACGTCGTTCTCGCTCACCAGCTCGTGTCCTTCCGCAGGCGGGGGCAGGGTGTGGGGCGGCGCATGGTGTGACCGGACGGGTCGTCGAGCACGGGCACGAACCCGGCCCGGCTCAGCGCCCGGACCAACAGGCGCCTGTCGGCGCCATACGAGTGGGTCGGGGTGCACACCACGTCCAGGCCGCGGGCGTCGGCGGCGGCCAGGATGGCCAGCAGCATCCGCGGCCCGTGCCAGCCGCCCCGGGCGTCGAACGGCACCCGCAGGATCCCGATCGCCAGCGCCCCGTCGTCGGTGACGTCCAGGGCGAGCAGCACCATCCCGGGCACCGAGCCCTTCAGCTCCCGCTCCAGGCGAGCGATCCAGTTGTCGGTGTCGACGGTGCTCACGCCGGCGCGCCGATCGCCTCGGCGAAGGCGGCGACCCGTGCGTACTTCGCCGCGGTGCTGTGCCCGTCCCAGCCGGTCAGGTGGGCGGGCAGGTGCCAGGACACCTGGCCGGTGGGCAGCTCCAGGTAGACCACGACGGGGCGCGGGTCGGTCGAGTCGTGGCCGACGCCGGCCGGGATGCCGGCCTCGTGGGCCAGGGCCAGCGCCGTCCAGATCAGGGCGTTGCGCTCGGCGTAGGCGGCGGTGATCTCCAGGGTGTCCGGACCGGTGTGCCCGCGGCGGGACGGATCCAGAGCGGCGATCTCGGTCAAGACGCCGGCGAGGCGGGCCCGCGCCGGCGTCACCGTGTTCAGGGCGGCGGTGTCAGTCATGTGCTGCGGCCTCCTGTGTGGTCGGAGATGATCGACGGGCGCGGGCCGGGGCCAGTTCGGATGGTCCCGACCCGCGCCCCTGGACGATCGCGGGACGGGTTCGCTTCAGATGCCGAGCCGGTCGTAGATCCGCACCGCCATGAGCCGGGCGAGCCGGCCCCACGGGTCGCGGGTGATGCCGTCGGGGTTGGTCAGCGCGTTCAGCCGGTCGAGCAGCTCGGCAACGACAAGCAGCTCCTCCTCACCGAGCACCGGCACGCCGTCGACGTCGCGGTGCTTGTGGAACTGCTCCTCCAGGTGGGCGATGCGCTGCTCCGGGGTGTCGAACGGGCCGACCTCGAAGGGGTTGGTGCTGACGCCGTTGGCCATGAGCTCTTCCTTCTCCTGGGTGGGTTCTTGCGGGTGGTGCAACCCGGGCGACGCTACGGTCCGGGTCCGATACTTCACGCCTCGATAAGATCACTTATGGAGGCATCACCAGCCGGTCATGAACCGGGTAGCGATTCCGGGGAATCGGCGGGGTCAGAATGGCGGGTGGTCGTCCGCCTCGACGGCCGGCGGCGGGGCCAGTCGCAGCAGAGCCTCGCCGAGGGTGTCGCCGACGCCGACCGCGACGACCGTGTCGCGGTTGTCGTAGGCGTTGGCGGCGTAGAACCAGTCCTCCGGCTCCTCGACGACATGGCCGTCGTGGCCGACGCGGCCGGGCCGGCCGGGCTCGAAGACCAACTCGATGCGGTGACCGTCTCGCAGCAACGCCTCGGCCGGCAGCCGGTCGGCCGGCTCAGGCCGGTCAAGCAGGGTGCCGGCGTCGACCAGCGCGGCCACGGGCCGGCCGCGGCGGGTGAGCACCTGCACCCGGACATCGAGGCTGTGAATCTCGCCGACCAGGCGGCCGAGCTTGCCCCGGGCGTCGGACACCGGCCAGCTCGGCACATCGGGCGAGATCTCGGCGACCTCGCTCATCGGCACCAGGGCGGCCCACTGGTACCGGTCGCGGGTGACAAGCGTGACGGCCCCCGCCTCGGCCGCGGTGACCAGCTCGGACCAACGACGCCGCGCTTCCTCGACCTCGACCGGAGGGCCATGACGCTCGACGAGCGGACGTAGCCCGAAGGGGACACTCGCAATCTCCATCCACGGAGCGTAAGCCGCCTTACATAAACTTTGCAAGGTTGCTTACGATCCGGCGGGGTGGCGCGACCGTCATCCGACGGCCCTGGGTGTCGGGGTCACCGGGAACGCGCCCGGTCCGGGGCCCGGCCGGTTTGTTCAGGCGAGCAGGGCGTCGCGGGCGGCGAGCATCTCGTGCAGCTTCGCCGTGGGGGTGATCTCGTAGTGCTCGGCGTAGCCGGTGGCGATCGCGATGGCCTCGATGACGCGGCGGGCGTACGCGTGCCCGCCGACGCTGGCGTTGTCGCGGAGGTCGACCGGCTCGCCGGTGGCCAGGCTGACCGCGAGGGCGATCAGCCGCTGGTCGCCGCTGGCGAGCCGGTCCGCCGCCGGGCTGTCGGGCAGGGTCTTCCAGTCGCGGACGAACGCCGCGGTGGTGCGCAGGCCGTCGGGGCCGTCAACGTCGTCGACGTCGAGCAGCTCGCCGAAGCGCGCCCGGTGCGGCAGCGAGGTGAAGGTGATCAGGTGCACGGCCGCGCTGATGTTGTTGCGGTCGGTGCAGGTGGCGCCGGCGACCAGCAGCTCGGTGAGCTGGTCCGGGGTGTAGGCGGTGGGGGACGTGGCCACGTGGGCCTCCTTCGGTGCTCGGGTCAGATGAAGAAGCCGTACTTGATCAGGTCGATGGAGCTGCCGGACCACACCGTGTTGGCGGCCACGGCGATCCGCCGGTACGCCTCGTACTCGGCGCTGGTGAGGGTCACGTCCGCGCGGGGGTCGGCGCGGAGGCGGCCGATCAGCAGCACCGCGTCGGCTTCGACGGCCGGGTCGGTGTGCGGGTCGGTGGCGGCGGTGAGCAGCCCGTGCACCCGGGCCAGCGCGCCGGCGACGTACCGCTCGTGCTCGTCGCGCTTGCTGCCCGACAGATGCCGGGCATCCGGGGCGTGCTCGTGCACGACGTCGACGACCAGATCGTCGCCACGGTCGTAGAGCTGCCGGAGTAGGGCGCCGCCGGCGGCGAGCACGGCCAGGTCCTCGGCGGGCAGGTCGACCACCCTCAGTGGGCAGCAGCTCCAGCCGGCCGTCTGGGGCCAGCAGCCGGCCGCAGCCGGCCTCGATCGCGTTCTCTCCCTGTCCAGGGTGCACGAGCTCCCAGATCCGCAGCAGCGCCTGCAGTGCCTGATCGCCAGCGAGGGGCGCGGGCAGCGCATCGGGCTCGCCCGGCTGGCCCGGGTCGATGGCGGTCAGGATCTCCTCCAGTTGCCGGATCACGGCTAGGAGTTCGTCGTCGAGGTCCGGCACGACGCAGCGCACCCGGAGCTCGGCGGCGGCCTGCATGCCGGTCACGACGCCTCGCCGGCGGCGGCCTGGTGGACGCGCTCGCCGTAGGTGCGGCGCGCGGGTGGGGTGAGTACCGTGATCGCCTCAGCGATCGTCGGGTCGAGCGTCGTGGTCATCCGGGCCCCTTCGAAGGTGAGCTTCCGGGTCGGACAGTACGCATCGGTATGACGTTTTCGTGCCGCTATGAAGATCGACTCTGAAGGCATGAGCGGTCGATCTTGGGCGGGGGCGGATTCCGTGGAATCCGCCCCCGGTCGGTCAGCTCTCGTACCAGCGGGTCACCGGGAAGGCACCCGGGGCGTCGGCCTGGGCCGGCTCCAGGCACCACTCCTGCTCGGGGCCAGCGACGGTGTCACCGGTGTTGACGACCCACTCGTGACGGATCTGCGCGTGCGGGTCGGCGGGGTCGGCCGGGGCCAGGGCCTCGCCCCACATCTCGTTGGCGTAGCGGCGCAGCGCGGTCAGCAGCCGGGCCGGGTCGTGGTGACCCAGCGCGACGATGTCGCCGTCCTCGCCGATGTCGCTCAGCGCGATGCCGTCGATCTCGGCCATCATGGTCACCGTCGGCCAGGCCGGTGCGCCGAGCAGGTCGCCGAGCATCGGCTGGTGTGCGGAGAACACGATCCCGCCGTGCTCGGTGGCCAGGTGCCGGGCGAGGTCGGCGTAGCCAGTGGCGCGGATCCAGGCCGCGCGGGCGGCGTCGTCGCCGGCGGCGAGCAGGGGCAGGCTGTCGGGCTCGTAGACGCCGAGGCTGACAGTGGTGAGGGTGGTGACCATCCACGCCTCGTCCGAGCAGCGGGGGTCCGGCACGTAGCGGGCCGGCAGGGTGCGGACCCACGGGTCGGTGAGGGTGACGATCAGGCCGGTTTCCTCGGTCAGTTCCCGGGCCGCCGCGTCGGCCGGAGTTTCGCCCGGCTCGATGTGGCCACCGGGCAGGGCCCACCCGCCGCCGTCGCGGCGCTCGATCATGACGATCCACCGGCCGCCGGTGGTGTCGGTGGCGGTCACCGCGGCGTCGGCGCACTGCGCCTCGCCCCAGTGCCCGAGGCGGTTGCGGCCGTAGCGGATGTGGGTGCGCTCGCCCGGGTTGACCGGCCGGCCGTTGACGACCCGGAACGGGATGGCGGCGGCGGCCTGCCGGGCGGGCCAATCGATGCGGGTCGGGTCGGTCTGCGGGTCGGCCCAGCCCTCGGCGGTGCCGCGCAGGTACACGTCGGGGTGGGTGTAGGTACGGAGGTCGGTCATGATGGGTCTGCCTTTCGGGTGTCTCGGGGTTGCTGGTCAGCGGTTTCGGGTTCCGGAGGTAGTGGTCGGGGTCGTGTTCGAGCACGACCCCGACCGCGTGAACAGTGGGACGGGGGCGGGGGTTCCGTCGAGTACGGCCGCCAGGGCGGTGCGGGGCGTGGCGCCGGCGGCGACGCGCCGCAGCACCTCGCCGTGGCAGAGGAGCACGTTCTCGCGGCACCAGCACGCGACGTCGACGTCGGCGAGGTCCCGTCGCGCGGCGGCCACGAGGTCTGGTTGCCGGTCGAGGTCGGCGGCGTACGAGGCGATCGCGTCGGCCTGGTCGTGCTCCCGCTTGCAGCGGCGACAGGTGCCGACGCGGTGCGGGTTGGCGTACCGGCTGGCCGGTAGGCCGGGCGCAGCGCGGCCGACGTAGACCGCGCCGGCCGGGATTCGCCCGTGGTACAGGTCGCCGAGCACTCGGACCCGCCGCGGGGAGGTCACTGCGGGCCCTCGCCGGCGAGTTCGGTGGCGAGCCGGTCCCGCCATGCCTGCAACTGCTTCAGGGTCAGGGTGAGGCTCACCGTGCGGGTGCCGTCGCCGGCTTGCAGGCTGAAGCCGCGCTCGTACTCGAAGTCCGACCAGTCGATGTACCGCGCGTCGTTCTCCTTGGGCCAGTAGGCGCCGGGCGCGTCGGCGAAGTCGTCGGCGGTGATGGTGGCGGTCAGCGCGTCGTGCAGCTCCCGCATCTGGGTGGGGTTGAGGTCGAAGTTCACCGCGTCGGCACCGGCGCCGATCTCCAGGTTCCGGCCGCCGTCGGAGGTCCGCACCGACCAGTCCAGGTAGCCAGCCTCGTCGCCGTCACCGAGGTACAGCGCCCCACGGGCAGCCTCCCGGGCGCCGGCGGCGAAGGTCCGCAGCTTGGTGGCCAGTTCCCGGGCCTGCTCCGGGGTGTGCTGGGCGGTGTAGGGCTGCCAG
Source organism: Micromonospora sp. RV43 (assembly GCF_001029515.1). Lineage (NCBI taxonomy): Bacteria > Bacillati > Actinomycetota > Actinomycetes > Micromonosporales > Micromonosporaceae > Micromonospora > Micromonospora sp. RV43. The sequence continues at coordinate 43,683 of NZ_LEKG01000017.1, forward strand.
TAGTCGCTGGCCGGGTCTTCCTCACCTTCGACGCCGCTGACGGCGACCCGGGTCGCGCCGTCGTGGTCGACCAGGTCCATCCACAGCACGCCGGTGTCGCCACCGGCCTCGCGCATCGCTGTGGTGGGCACGTGCCGGCGGGTCGACGGGCCGGCGGCGGGTGCCTTGTCGCGCAGCAGGGCCAGGAGGTCCCGCACGGTGACCGGCAGCTCGTCGTCGACGATCGTCACCTTCTCCCGCGCGAGGTCGGCGTCGCCGGCGAGCAGGTGCTCCAGGCGCTGCGCCGCCCGGCCCCACTTGGTGGGCTTCGGCGGCCGGTGCCCGGCCTCGGCGAGGTCGGCCAGCTCGTCGAGGTGCGCGGCGGCGGCCTCTGCCTCGGCCGAGTCCAGGTGCGGCGCGACGTAGGCCATCGGCTGCTGGCGTTCCTCGCCGACGGGCTGCTCCGCGCCGGTGACCGGGTTCCACTGGCCGGGCGAGGTGCCGACGGCGACGTACCGGCCACCGCTCCAGCGGTCGTTGCCGTCGCCGTAGTCCATCAACGCCAGGGAGGTGGCCGGGCCAGCCGCACTGGCCACCTGGTCGGTCCCGTGGCAGGTGTCGCCGTCGGCGTAGCCGAGCAGGTCGGCGACACCGGGCGACGGCGGTTCCGGGCTGCCGCCAGCAGGCGGGTGGGTAGGGGTCATGGTGTCCTCTCGGGGTTCGGGGGCGCGGTGCCGGCCGGCCGCGTCGTCGCTCATCCAGTTCTTGTCGCCGGCGTCCGGCGCGGCGGCGTATGCCTCGGCGACGGCCGTGTGCTTCGTGAGGACCTCGTGGGCGCTGGCGAGCGCGCCCGCCATCACCGCGGCCTGGTCCCGGGCCGCACTCAGGTGCCCGATCGCGTCTTCGCCGACCTGGCGGCGGCCCATCGTGGCGATGGTGCGCCGCAGGCTGGCGGCGGTGTCCGCGGCGGCTGCGCTCATCGCCGCGGTGTAGGCCAGGGCGGCGGCATGCGACCCCACCTCCCCGGCAGGCGCCAGCGCCGCCCTCTCGGTGCCGGCTGGGGGCGTGGTGTTGTCGTCGCTCCGGGCGGTCCAGCCGCACCGGTCGGGCCGGTCGACGAGCAGCACGTGGGCGTCGCGGTCACGCGGGATCGTGACGGTCTTCTCCTCGCCTTCGTGGCTGCGGATGGTGATGGCGTCGCCGTCGCGGCTGAGCACCGTCAACGCCCTGCCTCGTGGCGGTCGGGTGTGCCAGCCGTGGTCCCAGCCCGCGAGGCGGCCGTCCGGTCCGGCCGACCACGTCGACCCGATCGCCGGTTGAACCCACGTGTCGCCGGGCGCGAGGTCGAGCATGGGTATCTCGCGCAGCTGTTCCCAGCCGATGCCGTGGTCGCTCATGTCAGCACTCGCCGGTCAGGTCGGCCACGTACTCGAGCGTCGCGTTGCCGCCGGCGCGGGCGGTCCAGCCGTGGCACACCACGTCGGCGTCGGCCATCACTCCGGTGGCCCATTGGCACGCCTGGTCGACGTCGGCGGCGGCCAGGCCGTCGTGGTCGGCGTGGGGCTTGTCGTCGGCCAGCAGCAGCCAGGCGTCGTCGACCGGGTCGTGCAGCAGCCGCCACTCCCCCACTGGCCCGGCCGTCGCGGTGGAGGTGTCAGTGGCGCGAACGGCGATGCGGGCCGGCTGGCCGGGTACGAACTGCCCGTCGGTCCAGCCGGTGACCTTGATGCCGTGGCGGTCGGTGAGCAGCTCGGCCGCCCACGCCTGGGCGGCGTCGACGTTGCCCGCTTCCTTGAGGTGCTGGGCGTACGCGGCCGGTTTCTGGACCTGCGAGTCGTAGAACAGCAGCCAACAGCAGGCGCCCCCGTCGTCGAAGACCAACGACACCCGCTGCGGGCCATTAGCCTGCTCGCCCGGCTCGGGCTGGCCGGCGGCGGGCTCAGACTCCGGCGCTTCGATGGCGTCGAGGCGGGCCTGCTCCCATTCGCTGGGGGTGTAGCCGGCGTCCTTGACCAGGCGGGCGAGCCAGGTCGCGTCGTTCTGGTTCCAGGTGCGGTAGGTGGTGCGGGTCTGGACCTCGCGTCGGGCGATGCCGAGGGCGTGCGCGGCGTGCACTCGGGTGTTCCAGTCGGCTCGGCGGATCTGCTCCCACCACTGGTAGTTCGGCAGGTTCGGGTCGGGGCCGACGCCGGCGGCGCGCAGCCACTTCTGGGCGAGCTGGGCGCATTCGTTGCCCGGTGCCCACAGCCAGGCGTCGATGATGTCCTCGGCCGCCTTCGGCAGTTTCGGTGCCTGGGCGGCCAGCACCGCGGCGGCCTCGAACCGGGCGGTCATCGCCTTGCGGCGTTCCCGCTCGTCGGTGATTCGCTGCTGCTCGGCGGGCGTGCGGTTGTCCGCGGCCTTCGGCTTGCCGGCGGTCGAGTAGTAGCTGACCTGTCCGTAAGTGTTGACCTCGGCGACCAGGGCGCCGTCCTTGCGGGCCTTGGCGACGGCTTTGGCCCCGTCCAGCCGACGTTGCGCGTAGCGGTCGCCGAACTGCTGGTACGCGCTGTCGATGACTGGCACGCCCTCGGCGGCGAGCTTCTTCTTCGCCGCGTCGCGGGTTTCCTGCCGCTCCCGATCGCTGCGGACCTGGTTGACCAGTTGCGCGGGGGTCCAGTGGTGTCGCCGATCGTCGCGCATCCGGTAGGCGGCCAGCATCAGCTCCTGGTCGCTGCCAGCGGCGTCGACGAAGGCCAGGGCGTCCTTGATCTGCAAGGTCGGCTTCTTCTTGCCGTCCGGCTGCTCCTGGTCGTCGTCGGCGCTCTGCCCGGTCTCCAGCTCGGCCAGCAACACCTCGGGCAGCTTGAGCAGCTTCAACCGCTTGGACACGTGCGACTGCGAGCAGCCGACCTTCTGCGCGATGTCGCGCTGGGTGCGCCCGGCGGCCTCCTGCTCGGCGAACGCGCGGGCCTCCTCCACAGGGCTCAGCGGTGCCCGGGCCACGTTCTCGGCGGTCATCACGTCCAGTTGCGCCAACGGGTCGTCGGCGATCGCGTCTTCGCGTACCAGCACGTTCAGGGTGGCGTCCGGGTCGTCGCCGTAGACGCGCCCGGCGGCCGTGCGGCGGCGAGCGCCGACCAGCACCACCCACTGTGCGCCGGCGAGCTTGTCGGCGTGGGCCGGCCAAGCGGCGGCGACCCGGGCGGCGGGCAGCACCACCGGCGGTTGGATTACGCCAACCTCACGGATCGAAGCCTCCAGCTCGGACAGGTCGCCAAGGTTCTTGCGCGGGTTCGCAGGGTGGGTCACGACGTCGGCGACGGGTGCAGAAACGGGCCGCATCGGCGCGATGGTCGCCGCTCTTGATTCCTGGGAATCGTGTGCCTCGGTAGCCTCCGGAAGCACCTCGGTTGTCACGGTCACTGCTCCTCTCCTGATGCCGCCGCGGCGGCACGCGAACCAGGGACGCCGGTTCTGTCGTGGGCCTTCTTGGCGATGTCAGCCAGGCCCGGCCACCGCACACGTGCTGCCTGTCGCGTCATTCCTGCTGCCTCACCGATCGCGGGGTACATCGCGCCGTTGCTCGCGGCGTTGAACGCCGCCACGGTCGCCAGGTCGTCCGCCGCTGCACGGATCGCCACCAACACGGTCAGCTCTCGCAGGTAGCGTTCCTGCTCTGTAGCAACCGCGCTGTCGCTCCCGATCTGCTGCGCGACATGCGCCGCGACGTTGGTCACCAGGTCGCGCGCCACATCATGGGAGAGCTGCGCTGCGAGCGAGTGCGCTCTGTCTTTGCGCTTGTCGCCCCCGCCATCTCTTGAGCTGTCGTTGACAGCATCGTTTGTCATACCGTCCACTCTGGCCTTGACAATATCGTTTGTCAAGCGATGTGCGTAATTGCGCGCTCCATAGCGCGTCGTATGACGTGCGATCCCGTGCGCTATCTGGCGCGTGAGTGATGGCGCGCTCCGGCAGGTGATTGCGCTGGTGATCTGGTGTGTGATCTACGGCGCGGGGGAGCGCGCGGCGTCTGGCGCGATGGGGCTCGTAGGTGGTAGGCACACGGCCACAGACGCCTCCTGCGGGAAGAGAGAAGGGCAGACCGATGACGTTCGGGCAAGTGGGGCTTGACCCAGACCTTGCGATGGCGATGGAGCTGTCGCGCCGCCTACGGCCGTCCCTGGGCCGCGTCCTCGCGGTGCTCAACGGCAAGGGCGGTCAGGGCAAGACGTCGGTGACCGCCAACCTGGGAGGTCTGCTGGCCCTGGCGGCGGAGCAGGCTAACTCGCCGCGGCGGGTGCTCCTGGTCGACTGCGACCCGCAGGGGAACCTCGGCCTGGACCTCGGCTATCTCAAGCCCGAGGACGTGCCGGTCGATGGGCGGCTGCCCGAGGGGGTGCAGGTCGGCGACGACGGCAAGGGCCTGATGACGGCGCTGCAGGCGGGTACGGTGCCGCACCGGCTGCGCGACGTGCGTCCCTGGCTGGACGTGATCCCCGGCGGGTCGGCCTTGGACGAGGTCAACGGCATGATGTTCGGCAAGACCGCGCGCGGCCACGCCCACCGGGCGCGTCTGGCTCTGGCGGAGGTCCTGGCGACCATCGCCGATGAGTACGACTGGATCCTCATCGACTGCCCGCCCCGCGAGATCAACCTGCAGGACCTGGTTCTGGTCGCGAGCAGGGCCGCTCTGGTGCCGGTGAGCTTCGACCAGGCCAGCCGGCAGGGCCTGTCCGGTGTCGCCGAGCGGTTCAGCCGGGCCATGTCCATCAACGAGGACCTGGAGCTGCTGGGCGTGGCCATGTTCGGGTTCCAGTACCGCGTCAACCGCCAGGGCGACGAGGTGGGGCAGCGCCGTGAGGTCCGTCGCGAGCTGGAGGCGGACCTGAAGGCCGCGGGCACCGACGCGGTCGTGTTCAACTCCGTGATCCGCCACATGCCGTCGGTGGCCAAGGCCTGCCGCGACCGAGGTCAGCTCGTGCATGAGCTGGAGCAGGTCGAGGGCCCGAAGTGGTGGGAGGTGCGTGCCGGCACGGCGAAGGGCCGGCCGGTGCCCAGCACCGAGGCCGGGAAGGTCGCCCAGGAGTACGAGGACCTCGCCGGCGAGGTCTTCACCCGGTTCAGTGCGCTGGCGCGGTGAGCGACGTGAGCGAGCAGGACGGCCCCGACGACGCCTACACCCCGCCACCGCCGAAGCTCAGTGGCTTCGGGGGCCGCGGCTCATCTCTGACTGGCCTGGTCAGCGCTGACCGGACCTCGGCGGTCTCCGCCTTGACGGCGCCGCCGGCCGACACGCGCGTCCCTGATGACACGGAATCGGCGCCGGCCGGGCCAGCGGTCGCCGCTCGCGCGACCACGGTCGCCGAGAACGCACCGGCGCCGGAGCAGGATGTACCGGCGCAGGCCCGCCCGGCGCGTACCGAGACCGCCGGCTCAACGGCGGCGGGGGAGGGGCCCGGGAACCGTGTCGGGCCCGCCAGCGGGTTGCCGGACCTGTCGGTCGACCTGGACGATCCCGCCGCGCTCGCGGTCAGTCCCACGGTCCTCAGCGTCCCGGCGCCCCTCATGGCCCGCTTCGAGCGCGCCCGGCGTAGCTCGACGAGCAACACCGAGCTGGTGCTCGACGCGCTGCGCGCACACCTGGCCGAGCTACCAAGGCTGGTCGCGGAGGCCCGCCGGCCAATCGCCACGGCCGCCGGCGAGCCGTTCCCGTGGCGCAGCTCGGCCCAGCGGCGCGCGGCGGCCAAGATCCGCCGGGTCCAGCTGCCGATCCGCCCCCTGGCCGGAGAGCTTCAGGTCATCGACGCCCTGGTGGGATGGGTTCAGGAGCAGATCGGAGCAGGCCCCCGCTCGCTGGGTGGCCGCATCACCCGGTCCGAGGTGGTCGTGGCGGCCTTGAACGCCCACCTTCCCGCCGACCGGCCGCGCGGTCGTCGACCACGCGCCTGAGCAGCCCAAGGAAGCCCGGGAGGGGTCAGGTCGAGCCTGACCCCTCCCGGGGCTTCCGCTACTCCTGGCGGGCACGGAGCTGGTCGAGCTGGGCCTGGAGCTGGTCGGCGCGGGCCTCGGCGCGCTGGGCCCGGTCGGTGGCAGAGCTGACGGCGGCCTGGTGGCGGCCCGTCTCTTCGCGGGCGTTCACGAGGGCCTGTTCGGCAGCTCGCCGCTCGGCGGCGGCGGCCTCGGCAGCGCCCTGGGCGACGTCGGCGCGGGCCGCCGCAGCGGCGAGCTGGGCGCGCACGTCGGCCAGCTCCGCGCGGGCGGTGTCGCGCTCGGCGCCGGTGGTGGTGAGCTGGGCGGTCAGGTCGTCGTGGGCGCGGCCGGCGTCGGCGAGCGCGGTGGTGAGGCGGGCGATCTCGGCGCGGGCGGTGTCGCGCTCGGCGGTGACGGCGGCGGTGGCGGCCTCGGCGCGGTCGGCGCGTTGGTCTGCCGCGGCGCGGGCCTTGTCGGCCTTGCGGAGTTCGGCCTGGGCGTCCTTGAGCTCGGCGCGAACGGCCTTCAGCTCGTCGCCGCGGGCGGCGGCGAGCTGCTCGGCGGCCTCGCGGCGCTGCGTCTCGGTGATGACGGCCTGGGCGCGTTCGCCGGCGTGGGCCTCGGCGCGGCCTTGGGCCTCGCGAGCATCGGCGATCTGCCGCCAGGCGTCGCGCTGGGTCTTCTCGGCCTCATTCTCGGCGTCGCGGGCCCGCCGCTCGGCCACCCGTCGGGCCTCGGTCGCGGTGGTGGCGTCGGCGCGGGCGGTACGGGCGTCCCGGGTGGCCTTGTCGCGCTCGGCCTCGGCGGCCTGGGCCCGCTCGACGGCCGCCACGGCGGCGGCTTCGGCCTGCTCGACGCGGGACAGGGCGGAGCCGTCCACGGCGCGCATCGCCTCCACCACGGCGGCCAGGTCCCCGGACAGCGCCTGCACGGCCGGCAGCACCCGGGAGGTGGCCTCTCGATACGCGGCGAGGGGCTTGTCCAGGCCGGCGGCCAGTTCCGCCTGCCGCTGCTCGGCGTATGCCTGCCGGCAGCTCTTGCCGCCGGGGTGGCGGCGTTCGTCGTCCGGGCAGAACTCCGGCGGGCGGCCCCGGCCGGTGTAGGCCAGGGGTCGCTGGTCGTACTTGCAGGTCGGCTGCACGCCTCGGGGCGCGCCGTCCACGCTCGTCTCCGTCATGACCTCATCCTAACCCAATTTTTGTTTCTAGAAAACAGAAACATTTATCTGGTTTTAGAAATTAGAAACTAATGGATCATGATTGTTAGTGATCACAAAAGGGGGCCTCTGAGATCGCCGTAGAGACGATTTCAGAGGCCGGGCCTTACTGAGGTACCGGGGCGAGGGGCGGGTTAGTGGTCCAGGTCCGGCGCGAGGCCGGTGCCCGGCTGGGTAACCGCCGGCCACTCGTCGGCGGCGGCGATCGCGCGGGCGGCGGCGTGGTCGCCGCGCCCGGCCGCCCGCGCCGCGGCGAGGGCGGCGTGCCGGGCGGTGCCCGCCCCGGCGCGCTCGGCCGCCGCGGCCTGGTCGCGCTCGGCGAGTGCGGTGCGCAGCGCGGTGGTGCGGTCGGCTTGCGCGGCGCGCTCGGCGGCCAGGACGTCGCGCTCGAACGCCTGGCGCACCGGTGAGGGGTGCGGCACGGCAGCGGCCGGGTTGGTCAGGGCCCGGTCGAGCACGGTCGCCAGGTAGCGCAGGGGGGAGTGGGCGTCGCCGGCGCCGATGACGGTGCGGGCCTCGGCGTAGGGCCCGGCCAGGCCGTGGCGCTCCACCAGACGCACCACGTCGCCGGCCGTCCAGTGCCGGCTCAGCCGGGGGGCGAGGGTTGCGGCGAGCATCGCCAGGCGCAGCCCCCGCTCGCGGGCCACCGCCCGTGGGTTGCGGCGGCCGTCGTTGGCGTCGTCGAGGAACCGGGCCACGAACTCCCACCGTCGCGCCAACCCGGCAGCCAGGGGTTTCGCCCATGCCATGGCCTCTGAGCGGCGCGGACGGGCCGGTGAGCCGGCACACGACCTCTTCGTCGTCCTAGGACGCGCAGGCGCTGTCGGCCCGGCCACTCCCTTTGCAGGTGCTGGGCGCGAAGCGCCGCCGTTCTGCTCTTCACCCCGGCCGTCAGGCCGCCGAGCTCCGGCTAACGGTGACGTCGGCTGAGCAGAGAAAAACAAACCCCTTAGACCGGAAGAAGATCTCTTTCTGGACCCCATACGGGGAGGGTGGTAAAAATTCGCCATCCGTTCGGCCAGGTCGAACGCGGACGCGACGGTGGCCACCACGGTTCCGGCCGTGGCCCGGGCGGCCCGCTGCTCGTCTACCACGGCACGCACGTCGACCGGGGGAGCAGCCGCCCGGGTGGCACGAGCCCGCGCCGCCACGGCGGCCGTGACCGCCTGGCGGGCATCCGGCAGCCACTCGGCGCTGACGCCCGCCTGCAGCCGCAGGTCCTCAGCGGTGCGCTCGGCGACGACGGCGTGGGCGTCGAGCACGGCGGCCTCGGCCGCCGCCACCGCCCGCCGGGCCTCCTCCACCGCGCCCTGGTGCTCGTCGACGAGCTGCACGGCGCGCTGCAGCAGCCGGGCCACCACCGTCGCCGCCGCCCCCAGGTGCGGCGTCGGGTCGAACGGCGAGGTGTGCAGCGGCGCGAAGTCGTACACGCTGCGACGCCGCCGCAACCCGGTCTCCTCCCGCTCAGCCAGGCTGCACGTGCGGCCCACCTCCCGCCGCACCGTCGCGCCGACCCGCTCGCTGTAGGCCCAGGCGGTGCTCACCGTCTTGGCCGTCACGCCGGCGAACGCCGCGCTCGGATGCAGCCCGGCCATCGACCGCCGCCCGGCGGCGGGGTCCGCGGCGATCGCCATGACGCCCACCACAAGAGGGTGCTGCGGCGGCCGGCCGCGACCGCTCAACCCGCGCGCGGCGCGGTCGGCGGCCATCCGGGCGTAGAAGTCGGCGATCAGCCACAGCGGCCGGGCCCGGCCCGCCGGGCCCTGCTTGAGCTGCAGCCGCCCACGCGAGCCGGTCTTGGTCAGCGTCGGCATCGCCTCGACCACGCCGGCCACCCGGTCGTGCCACGTCTGCACGTAGCCCAGCCGCCGCTCGGCGCGGGCCAGCCGCCGCAACGTCGCCCGATGCGCGGCGTGCAGCTCGTCGACGCGCTGCGCCTCAACGGCGGCCTGCGCCTGGTCGTCGGCGAACACCGCCCGGGCCGAGGCGACCCACTCGGCCTCCCCGCACCGCCAGCAACCCGCACGCCGCGACGCCCGCCCTCGGCCCTGCCCACGGGCACGGTCGCGCCGCCGCCGGTGCCGCCGCGCCCGCACCGCCGCCGGCGGCAGGTCCACCACCACCGGGGCCGGATCCGGACGGCACGTCGGACACGCCAACTGCTCGGTCAGCTCCGCCAGCCACCCGGCCTCATCCGGCGTCAACGAACGCCGCGGCGCGCGACGCTGCCGACCCCGCCAACACGACAGACACAGCGGATCCGAGCCCGGCCCGTCGCGCGACACACCCTGACCGGCCCGCCCTACGGCCGCGCAGTCCGCGCACGGCTCCTGCTGGCCCGTGGCGTACGGCAGACGAGCCACGTCCGGCAAGGCCAGACGCAACTGACCTGCCCGACCGACCTCCAACACGCCCAACGACGCCGGGCCAGAGGCGAGTGAAATCAGCATCATCGACCACCGCCGGTGATCGATGAAGCAGCCGCAGCTATCGCGTCGGCAAAGTGGGGTGAGACTGGGTGCGGATAGGCGTCGCCGCGACACGCGGGAAAGGTGTCGGAGACAAGAGTGCACCCAGCCCGAAGGTTGAGTGCTACGATGTCCTCCGAGCTTGTTGGAGCCTCAGACCCTGGTATCCGCCGCCAAGCAAACACAGGGTGTGGGGCTCTCTTGCTGTCTTCAGTTAGAGGTTGAGCCGGGGCGCTCCCTCTCAAGATCGAATTAAGCGCGGTAGGCGCGTGACCCGTGGATCTTACGGTGACTTTCGCGTCGGTAGGGGTACCAACACGCTCGGATCCGTTCAGTCCTGTGCGGACAGTCGCTCGAATTGCGCACATATCAGGATGAGCCGGACGGCCTTGCGTAGTAACGGTTTCCGAGCGTGGACGCGGTGACGGGCGGCCCGGCGTGGCGGGCCGCCCGTACGCGGTGTGGGGGATGGTCACGCGGGCAGGTGGATGGTGTCGCAGTAGAGGGCGGTGCCGTCGCCGTCGTGGACGTACAGCTCCCCGAATCGGTCGTCGGCACCCTCGACCGCGGCGAGCAGCTTCTGCGCCTGCTGGCAGGCGGCGTCGACGTCGCGGGCGGTGAAGTAGACGATCGTGCTCGGGTTGTCGACATCGGGGTCGGTGACGACGTCCAGGCGGTACTCGTCGCTGGTGCCGACGACGAAGGTCTCGAACGGACGGCGGCGGGTCACTGGACCACCGCCTGCGGGTCGTGGGGTGCGTAGCCGGTGGTGAAGGGCCCGTCGACGAGGGAGACGGTCCAGCGCAGCCTTCGGGTGGTGAGCCAGGAGCCGGCGCGGCTGGCGAGGTCGCGGTGCCAGCGCCGGGTCTGGCTGGTGTCGCCGCCGTCGCTGGTGAAGGCCAGCAGGGCGTAGCCGCCGGGGATGCCGGCGTCGGGCTCGCCGGGGTGCCGGCGGCCGTCGACGGGGAAGTGCACGCTGGCGAGGGCGGGCATGCCCTGCTCGGGCAGCGTTTGCAGCATGTGGATGCGGCCGTGGTCGACCAGGTGCCAGCGGCCGTCCAGGGGCAGGCCGAGCACGGTACGGGCGGCGGCGAACAGCTCGTAGGCGTCGACGCGGTCCTGCACGACGATCGTGGTGGTGGTCGCCATCGGGTCACCGTCCCCAGATCGCGAGGGCGGCGGTGACGGCCGCGCCGGCGTAGCCGGCCAGCAGCAGCGGCACCGCGCGGGCGATGGCGGTGTACTTGGCGCGAACGGCACGGGAGAGCAGCCACAGCTCCCGCGCGCGGGTCAGCGGGGTCATCTGCGCGACGTGCTCAACGTCGCCTTCGGCGAGGCGGGTCAGCACGGTCTGCGCGTCGTCGGCGTCGGCGTAGGCCATGAAGCCGTACCCGCCAGCCAGGCGGGGCCGGGAGGCCAGCAGCAGCAGGACCACGGCGACGAGGACCACCGCGGCGGTGACCGCACCGGTGAGCACCGCGGTGGTGGGCAGGTGGCCGCCGGCTCCAGCGCCGCCGAGCACGGCCAGGCCGGCGCCGAGCAGCACCCCGGCCATCTGCAGGTAGCCCGACGCCTTGGGGTCGACGCGGAGCAGCTCGGCGCGCACACCTGCGACCTCAGCGTCCAGGGCGGCGGTGACGGTGCCTCGGCCGCAGGCCGAGGCGTGGGCACCGGCGCGGGCGAGGATCTCCAGCTCGCTGAAGTCGCTGTCGGTGATGCCGCAGCCGGTGCAGCGGGAGGTGCTGTCGGTCAGGCCGGGGGAGATCTCCACGAGCACGGCGTGGGCGCCGGCGGTGGGGATCTGGAAGTGCCGGCGGTGGCCGCGTGCGTCGTAGGAGCTGGCGTACGGGGCGCCGAGCTGGGCCGAGTTCGCGGAATCAGGCACCATGGGTGGTGCTCCTCTCTCATCTGATGCGGATGGATGGGGTGTGGCGGGCGGCCCCGAGCTCGGAAGGCGTAGGGGGCCGCCCGCGCCGCGTTAGCGGCCGGTGCGGGGGAACGGCACCACGTTGGTCGCCGGGCCGTCGGTGTCGGCGTGCTGGCCGGTGAGGGTGGCGAGCAGGTTGGGCAGCTCGTCGGGGCGCAGCAGCACCTCGCGGGCCTTGGAGCCCTCGGACGGGCCGACCACGCGCATCTGGTGCAGGGCGTCCATGAGCCGGCCGGCCTTGGCGAACCCGACGCGCAGCTTGCGCTGCAGCATCGAGGTCGAGCCGAACTGGCTGGTGACGATCAACTCGGCGGCCTGGACCAGCAGCTCCCGGTCGGCGTCGTCCAGGCCCGCGGCGTCGACAGCCCCGCCGGTCGCCGTGGTGTCGGCGGTCGGAGCGGCGGTAACCGTCGGGTCGTAGGCGGGGGCGGCCTGGACGCGCCAGTGCTCCACGACGGCGGTGACCTCGGCCTCGGACACCCACGCGCCCTGGATCCGGACCGGGGCGGAGGCGCCCATCGGCAGGAACAGCCCGTCGCCCTGGCCGAGCAGCCTCTCGGCGCCAGGCTGGTCGAGGATCACCCGGGAGTCGGTCAGCGAGCTGGTGGCGAAGGCGAGCCGGGACGGCACGTTGGCCTTGATCAGTCCGGTCACCACGTCCACCGAGGGCCGCTGGGTGGCCAGCACGAGGTGGATGCCGGCGGCGCGGGCGAGCTGGGTGATCCGCACGATCGAGTCCTCAACGTCGCGGGGGGCGACCATCATCAGGTCGGCCAGCTCGTCGACCACGACCACCAGGTACGGGTACGGCTCCAGCGTGCGGTCGCTGCCGGCCGGGGCGGTGATCTGCCCGGCGCGGACCTTGCGGTTGAACTCGTCGACGTGCCGGCAGCCGTGGGCGGCCATGTCGTCGTAGCGCATGTCCATCTCCCGCACGACCCACTCCAGGGCGTCGGCGGCCTTGCGGGCGTTGGTGATGATCGGGGTGACCAGGTGGGGGATGCCGTCGTAGGCGGTCAGCTCGACCCGCTTGGGGTCGATGAGCAGCAGCCGCACCTCGTCCGGGGTCGCCCGGGTCAGGATCGACACGAGCAGGGTGTTGAGGCAGCCCGACTTCCCGGCACCGGTGGCCCCGCCCAGGAGCAGGTGCGGCATGGCCGCGAGGTTCGTGGTCACAGCCGCGCCGTCGATATCCTTGCCCAGCCCGACCAGCAGCCGGTGCTGGTCGCGGGCGGCGCCCCGGATGACGTCGCCGAGGGTGACGATCTCCCGGTGCTCGTTGGGCACCTCCACGCCGATGGCGCTCTTGCCCGGGATGGTGGCCAGCATCCGGATGTTCTCGGTCCGCACGGCGTAGCCGAAGTTCTTCGCCAGGCCGAGGACCTTCTCGACCTTCACGCCGGGCCCGATCGTGATCTCGTGGCGGGTGACGGCCGGGCCGCGCCGGTGGTCGCTGACGCGGGCGTCGAGCTTGAAGTCGGTCAGTACGCCCTGCAGCGCCTGCGCGTGGGCGGCGGTGGCCGTGTCCTGGGCCTTGGGCCGGGCCCCGGCGGCGAGCAGGGTCAGCGGGGGCAGGTGGTAGCGGGAGCCGGCCGCCGGAGCCTCGGCGGGGCGGGTGGTCGACGCGGTCGGCGCGGCCGGAGAGACGGGCCGGACGACGTGGGCCGCAGGAGCGGGTGCGGCGGGGGCCGGGTTGACCACCTCGTCGACGACCACCTCGTCGTCGTCGGGGTCGACCTTGGCGACGTCGTCCGACCAGACCGGAGCCGTCGCCGTGACGGCGGCGGGCCGGCGGGTGCCGGCGGGGGACAGGCCGGTCAGGCGGGCCCGCAGGCTCTCGCGGGTGGCGCCGATGGCCAGCAGCAGCCCGGCAGCGGTGGCGGCCAGCAGCAGCGGCACCGCCGCCCAGCCGGTGATCCCGGCGGCCAGGGCCCGGCCGGCGAGGCGGCCGATCAGGCCGCCGGCCTCGCCGAGGCCGGCGTGCGGGACGCGGGGGGCGACGGCCAGGTCGACCAGGCCGGTCACCCCGGCCGCGGTGAGCAGTCCACCGCCGATGCTGCGGCGTACCCGGGCTCCGCGGGGGTGCCGGAACGCCAGCACCGCGCCGGCGGCCAGGAGGGCGGGCATGGTCCAGGTGACCTGGCCGACGAACAGGGCGCACAGGTCGGCCAGTCCGCCGGGCAGGGCGCCGGCCCAGCCGCCGGGTCGCCACCACGCTCCGATACCGAGTCCGACGCTGGTCAGGGTCAGGGCCAGGCCGGTCCCGTCGCGGTAGCCAAACGGCGCGTCGACGGTCGGCTCGGCCGCGCGGCGGACCAGCCAGCCGGCCCCGCCGGCGGCGCCCATCCAGCTGATCGCGGTGACCTTGCCGGTGGTCTTCATGACGTTGGTCTTCTTCCGTCGGGCGGGCCGGCGGGCCGGGCGGCGGGTGCTGGTGGTGCGCCGGGCGCCGGCGCGCGTGGTGGTCATCGGGCCACCTGCGATTCCGCGGAATCCGCGCCGGCGGGGCGGGTGATCACGACGGTGGTGTGCCGGGGGGCGGCGGCCCGGGTGCGGGCGAAGGCGGGCACGGCCAGCAGGGACCACACGGCGGCGGTGACGGCCACGGCGAGTTCGCGGTTGTCGAGTGGGCTGGCGGCCCACACCATCGCCGCGGTGCTCACCCCGTGCAGGCACCAGCCGATGCGGGCGCCCCGGGCGCCGAAGCTGGCGGCGACGAGCAGGACCACGCCGGTGATGAGCCAGCCCCACCGCAGTTGCTCGGCGGTGGCGGGCAGGCCGACGGCGTGGCTGTCGAGGTAGGCGTGCACGGGCGCGGTGATGGTGCGGCTGATCGGGCCGTGGGCCACCCAGGTGGCGGCGGCCCGCCCGGCGTCGTCGGCGATCCGCCCGCCGGCGTCGAGCGCGGCGAGCAGGCCGGTGATCAGCTTCCACAGCAGCCACAGCGCGCCGCCGGCGAGCGCGGCCAGGACGGTCAGGACGCCGGCGACGATCCAGGTGTCGGCCCGGGTGACCCACGCCGGCAGGCGGCGGGCCGCCGGGGTGGTCGGGGCGGGGCAGGCATCGGCGGGGGAGTCGATGCCGGCGTTGAACTGCGGTTCCACGGGGGTTCTCCTTCGGTCGATGGGTGGCGGGGGTCAGGCGTCGATGTCGGCGAGGGTCTGGTCGAGCTGGTCGGCGGTGACGAGCACGGTGGGGGTGCCGTCGGGCCCGGCGGGGCCCAGAACGCCGGTCTCGGTCATGCGGTCGAGCAGCCAGCGGGCCTGCTCGGTGGTGACGGTGAGCCGGCGGGTGAGCATCGCGGGGGTGGGGATGCCGGAGGTGACGACCAGGGCGACGGCCTGGCGCAGCAGCTCGTCGACGGCGACGTCCGCGGCGTCGGTGGCGGGCTGGTCGCCGGCGAGGCCGTAGTGGCCGTGGCGGGCCTTGACCACGTCGCCGCGGGCCATGAGTTCGGACAGGGCCTTGATGACGCCGCTGTCGGACAGGCCGGTGAGGGTGACCAGTTCGCCCTTGCGGGTGGTGCCGGCCTTGATGGCCTGGTAGACGTCACGCGCGGCGGGGGTCAGGCCGGACGGGTCCGGCGCGGCGGCCGGGGCCGCCGCCGTGGTCGGGGTCTGGACAGGGGCGTCCAGGTTCAGGGCGCCGGGGAACGCGACGACCTTGCCGTAGCCGGCGGCCTGCCCGGCGTCGGCCGGGGTGGCCTTCGGGGTGGCGAACTCCACGGCGTCGATGCGCCCGGAGATGAGGTCGTCGAGTTGGCCGGTGAGTTCGGCGCGGGCGGCCTCGACGGCGACGTTGCGCTCGGCGTAGGGGGTGCCCAGGGCGCGCAGGGCGACCAGGTCGCCGTCCAGGGGCGCGTCGGGGGTGTGGGCGAGCCACCAGTGGGAGGTGCCCTCGCGGGGCTCGGCGCCGGCGTGCACGGCGTCGAGTTCGTCGTCGGTGAGTTCGGCGAGGTAGTAGGACCGGAACGGGGCGGTGCGGTCGGTGGTGCCGACCGGGGCGACGGTGTAGCCGTAGCCGGGCAGGTCGGGCAGCAGCGTCGGGTCGAAGTCGAGGTTGAGGACGCTGGCGGTCTGGGTGTTGGTGGTGCGCAGCACCACGGTGTTGCCGCGGCGCACCGCGTTGCGCAGGCCGTTGCTGCCGCCGAAGGTCGGCAGGTCGCCCTCCTGAGAGGCGAGGATCAGCGCGATGCCGAGCTTGCGGCCGACGCGGCCGATGCGCTCGCAGATGGCGGTGGCCTCTTCGCCGTAGACCGCGTCGCTGAGGATCATGTGGCACTCGTCGAGCACGGCGAGGATGCCCGGCCGGTCGGGGCGGGGGGTGAAGCCGTTGCGGCCCCGGGCGGAGTTCTCGATGCCGCGCCAGTAGACCAGGCGGTCCAGGCCGCGCAGCATGGCCATGATCTGCTCGTTGCCGCGCGCGGCCCAGGTGGCGTTGCTCGCCAGCGCGTCCGACGACGTGCCGCCCTGCGGGTCGCCGTAGAAGGTGGTGACCAGGCCGGAGTCGCGCATGGAGCACAGCAGCGCCTCCAGCAGCCGGGACTTGCCCGAGCCGATGCCGCCGACGACCAGGCCGCCCCAGATGGAGTTGTGGCTGAACAGCTTCCACGGGGCCAGGCCCTCGCCGTCGGCGTAGGGGCCGAGGAACACGGTGCCGACGCCCGTGGCGGGGTCGTAGTCGAGCTGCGGGCCCCGGTAGGGCTGCGACACCTTGATCGGGGACTTGCGGACCACGGTCAGCGCGACGCGGGAGGCGTCGCCGGAGTCGTGGCGCTCCAGGACGATGTCCTCCTGGGCGACGTGCAGGCCGGAGGCGATCAGCGTCAGCGCGGCCATCGCGGTGGCGATCGACTGGCGGCCGGCGCGCAGCTGCACGTTGTAGCGCTCCTTGTTGGCGCTGATCTGCGGGTCGGTCAGGTACGACTCCGGCAGTGCGCCGCCCTTGCTGGCGACGTTCGCGGCCCACAGGGCGGGCACGCTGTCCAGGTCAAACGCCGGCGTCGGCGCGGTGGCCGGGGTGACGTTCGGGATGCGGTGGTACCGCCACCACGGGGTGGCCAGGCCGAAGCCGATGCCGGCCAGGGCGGCGGTCATGGTCCAGTCGACCCCGTTGCCGGCGGCGACGGTCAGCCAGGTCACGGCGGCGGCCAGGCACGTGTATAGCCAGGTGCGGACCTGGCGGGTGCGGCCTCGGCGCAGGACCATGGCGACGATGACGGCGGCCAGGCCGGCGGTGCCGGCGGTCGCGGCGGCCACGGCTTCGGCGTCGCCGGTGAGCCACACGGCGGCGCGGGCGAGCCACGCGGCGGACCACACGGCCACGAGGACCTTGTGCGGGGCGGTCTGGTGGCGCAGGCGGTAGCGCATCCGGTCGCGGCGGCGGGCCTCGCGGTCGGCGCGGATCTGCGCGGCGGTGGGTCCCGTCGACGCGGGTGCCGGCGGCGCGGCCATGGCCTCGACGGCGGTCAGGCCGGGCTTGGTGTGGACCATCGTGGATCACCTCGACTCTCGACGGGGGAGGGGGGGCCGCCGTGCCGGGTGACCTGCTGGTACGCGGCGTCGGGATCGACGCCGGGTCGGTGACGGCCGTGGCCGTGCCGGTCGGGG